>JABURN010000051.1 GCA_014762585.1 Methylophaga sp. | reverse complement strand
GTATCCAGATGATCTCAGTCTAAGGAATGATATCTGACTATGTGTCATTGATATCAGCCCTTGTTACAACCTATAAAACAGGGGAAGGCAAAAACCAGGCGATAAATGCTATTCTCTGCAATTTGCCCACACGGAACAGCTGGCATGGACAGGGATGAACAAGTCATTCTGAAAAATCAGACGGCACTGTTGTATCAGCAGGCGCTCTTTTCCAATGCCACGGTGATAGGCGTTGCGATCCTTATGTACAGCCTGTTTTCAGAGCACGCCTATGCCAACCAGCTTATGGTATGGGCTCTGTCTATCAGCATTCTTGCCTGTCTCCGATTGGTGCTGCTGTATTTCTATAAAACAAAGTCACGACAGTGGGAATTGTCACCCGGCAAATGGATTAGAGCCTATGTGATTCTGACCTTTCTGGTGGGGCTGGTCTGGAGTAGCTCCAGTATTTTTTATGTTTTGATCGATGATGTTCAGATCAACACCTTGTTCTATGTCCTGATAAGCACAGTGGTCGCAGCAGCTGTGCCTGTGCTGGCAGCCTGGTTCCCGGCTTTTCTGGCCTACACCTTGCCGCAGGTCATTGTATTGACCTCGATGTCGACCTACCAGATTCAGACTACGGAAGCACCAAACCTCGTCTATTTTCTCACTTTTGCATTCATTGCCTATTTCCTGTTGATGACGTCGCTGGCCAAGCGCGCCAATATGAATATCTTGCAGGGACTCCGGTTACAACAAAAGAATCAGCAATTACTGGATGAGCTCAATCTGGAAGTGAATCAGCGTGAAGCGCTGGTGCAGGAAAGAACAGAAGAACTGGTTGAAGCTAATCAGAAGCTCAAATCCAGCCAGGCGCATATGCTCAAGCTGTCGCGAGCCGTTGAATCCAGTCCCAACCCGATATTGATCACAGATGCCAGAGGCTTTATTGAATACATCAATAAGAAATGTGAGCAGGTCTCAGGCTATTTGTCAGCAGAAGTACTGGGTGATCAACTCGATAATTACATTGGTGTGGGTGATACGACAGACAAGTTTGAAGAAATCTGGTCTACGGTGTCACGTTACGGGGAGTGGAGTGGCGAGATAAAAAACCGCAGGAAAAATGGTGAAGATTTCTGGATAAAAATCTACCTGGCGGCAGTTTATGATGACAGCAATGTTATTACCCACTATGTTGTCATCTACGAGGATATTACTGATTCCCGTCAGCTGTCACAGAAGTTGTCCTATCAGGCAACACATGATGATCTGACCGGCTTGATCAATCGAGCCGAGTTTGAAAACAGGCTGACCGCGCTGGTTGAGGATGCCAGGCATAGAAACAGTGAACATACGCTGTGTTTTCTGGATCTGGATCAGTTTAAGGTCATTAATGATACCTGTGGTCACATCGCTGGCGACGAACTCCTGCGCCAACTGGGCAGGTTATTGAGTGGCACCACACGAAAAACTGACACATTGGCCCGCCTGGGGGGAGATGAGTTTGCCATCCTGATAGAGGACTGCCAGCAACAACAGGCAGAGCACATCGCCAATGAGGTTCGTGAACTGGTTGAGCAATTCCAGTTTATCTGGGAGTCACAAGTTTTCACTATCGGTGTCAGTATCGGTGTAACCAGCATTAACCATCGAACAGCTAACCGCACCGAAGCCCTGAAACAGGCCGACACTGCCTGTTACGCCGCCAAGAATTCGGGTCGAAACCGTGTTTACGTTTATCAGGATCAGGATAAACGACTTGCTGAGCAGGAGGGGGAATTCAAATGGGTCAATGAGCTGAGGGAAGCCCTGATGGATAACCGTCTGACGCTTTATGTTCAGCCCATTCTCAGTACCCGTTCCGGTAATCTGCATTCTTACGAGGTGCTGGTCAGGTTGAGAGACAAACAGGGAACGCTGTTCCCTCCAGGCGCTTTTCTCCCCTCTGCTGAGCGTTATAACCTCTCGGAGCGGGTTGATCGCTGGGTTATTGACCATGTGTTTGACTGGCTGGAAATGCATAAGAGCAAGCTGTCATTTATTCATCAGTTTGCCATTAACCTTTCCGGCCCTTCATTAGGGCACACCGAAATGCTGGCTTACATCGGTGGCAGGCTGGCAAAAGCCAGCTTTAACCCAGCCATGATCAAGTTCGAGATTACGGAAACGGCAGCAATCAGTAATCTGCGCAATGCTCACTCCTTCATCAAGGCGCTTTCCGAGATTGGCTGTGAGTTCTCACTGGATGATTTTGGCAGCGGCCTGTCTTCTTTCGGTTATCTCAAAAATCTGCCGGTCCAGAGCATTAAAATCGACGGTATGTTTGTCAGAGACATGAACAGCGACCCGCTGGATTTCGAGATGGTGAAATCAATCAATGATATTGGCCATGTGATGGGCCTGGAAACTATCGCTGAGTTTGTTGAAGATGAACAGATATGGGAAAAACTGAAATCTATTGGTGTCGACTATGGTCAGGGCTATCATTTGGGTAGACCCATGCCGATCAGCGCCATTCTGAATCCGGAATTAGCTGACGACGAATCCTCCATCGCCTGACTCAAGATGGCCTGATGACTGATAATGAAACGTCGTGATTTTCTTTTGAGTATTGCCTCGCTGAGTGTTTTGACACAGCGCCTGTATGCCAATGCACTGCCAGCCACTGGCATCGTGCTTGATGAAGGCTATCTGCAGCATCAAATCTCGCCGGCTCACCCTGAGTCCCCAGCCCGCTACCGGGCAATCCAGCAAGGGCTGGAGAGAGCCGAATGGGCCTCTGCTCTGACCAGGCTGAGCCCACAGCCACTATCAGCGACCGAGTCCTGGTTGTCGACGGTTCACAGCGCTGAACATATCGCTGCGATTCGCCAGGATAAGACGACCTTTAATAATGCCTTGCTGGCGACAGCAGGCTGCCTTGCTGCTGTGGATGCCGTGATGCAGGCAAAGGTCAGGAATGCATTCTGTTCCTCCAGACCACCCGGGCATCATGCCACCAACACCGGGCAGGAAGAGGGCTTTTGCTATTTCAATCATATCGCTGTGGCGGCACGTTATGCCCAGCAGCATTATGACGTTGCTAAAGTACTGATTATTGACTGGGACTACCACCACGGCAATGGCACCGAATGGGCTTTTTATCGTGACCCTTCGGTTTTGTTTTTCTCTACCCATGATCAGTTTGCCTATCCTGGCACTGGCAGCCCGTCTCGCAAAGGTGAGGGACCAGGAAAAGGGTTCAACATCAATGTGCACCTCGGCTGTGGCTGTGATGATGAAACCATGCTGGCTGCCTTTGAGACACATTTACGGCCTGCACTAGCAAAATTCAAACCGGAGCTGATCCTGATTTCGGCCGGTTTCGACAGCAGAAAGGATGACCTGCTGGGCTGTTATGAAGTCAGCGATGAAGGTTTCTATCAATTGACCCGCTGGGTGATGACGATTGCAGAACAGTACTGTGAAGGTCGTGTGGTTTCATTACTGGAAGGCGGCTACAACATTCAAGGCAACAGCCGTGCTGTGCTCAGTCATCTACAGGCGCTCAGCCAAACCTGATTTAAAGTCAATTTTCTGACATCTGCGCTAAATCACGGTTTTATCTGTTCTTTTCTGCTAAATGGTTAATACCATGCTAAGTTTTTAAGTTATTGATATTAAATAATTATTGCACTGTCTGGCGACGCTTGTTTGGGGTGTGGTGCGGAGTGGGCACAGTTTCTGCTACGAGTCTGATGTAGCACCGAGAATCAGTGTTCAGCTGGCTTCAAGGTCTTTACCAGCAGTTCAAGGAGAACGAAATGAATGCCACAGCCTTATTGAAAGAATCGCCTTCAGCGCTGCAAAAGCCTGAAAGTGGTGAATATTCCCAGTTAAAGACTTTTTATGATGCCAAGTACAAAACTGGATGGTTTGCAATGAAAGGGACGCCGCGACCGTGTTTTACGCCGACCCTGCTCAGTAACATTTCTTCCTATTTCAAGAGTGTCAGACAGGAAATGCTGCTGACACAGGGGAAACAATACGATTATCTTGTCTTGTCATCAGACATCGATAATGTATTCAACCTTGGCGGTGATCTGGAATTATTCTCACAACTGATCAAAAACAGAGATGCCGACGGCTTACTGAAATACGCCATCAGCTGTATTGATGTGCTTTATGCCAACATGGTCCACCTCAATACAGAGTTGACGACTATTGCACTGGTAAAGGGAGACGCCCTGGGCGGTGGTTTTGAAGCGGCTCTATCCAGCAATGTGCTGATTGCCGAAAAAGGCAGTAAGCTGGGCCTGCCGGAAGTTTTGTTCAACTTGTTTCCAGGCATGGGGGCCTACTCGCTACTGTCGAGGAAGATTGGCACTGCTAAGGCGGAAAAGATGATTCTCTCCGGCCGCTTGTATTCGGCTGAGGAGTTATATGAGCTGGGTGTTGTTGATGTGCTGGCAGACGAGGGGGACGGTGAGCTTGCGGTCTATCGTTACATTCAAAAGGCATCTAAAGCGCAGAACAGCCATCAGGCCTTACGTCGGGTCCGGGACTTGTGCAATCCGGTCAGCTATGACGAATTGCTGAATATCACCAAGGTGTGGGTGGAATCAGCGCTGAAACTGGAATCACGCGATCTGCGAATGATGGAAAGACTGGTGCAGAGACAGTCACAGCGATCAGAACGGGCTGAAACCGTTAACGTTTAGTCTGATATGGCGTGACGGCCAGAGCCTCACTGATAGCCACCAGTGTCTCCTCAAAGACGCTGTTCAACTTATCAACCAGCTCAATCATTTCGCTGGAATTGATTTGAGCTGGTTTGAGGGTTTCTGCTTCCCGGCATAAAGTCGCCAAAGTTGAAGCCCCCAGCTCTGTTGAGGTGCCTTTCAAAGCGTGCAGACTCTCACGGTACTGGTAGTAATCATCGCTTACTGCCTGATTGATAATGGCCAGGTGTTTGCGGCCATCTTCGACAAAACTATCAAGCAGGTTATGCATAAACTGGTCGCCACCGCCCAGCGTTTTCAAATCATTGAGATGCTGGTAATCAACCAGTGATGATTTCTGTTCTTTCTCAGTTGAGGCAGTGTCGTGCTCGGGGAGTTGTCGGGAAAACTGTGCGATGTGAGTCAACAGCTGTTTCGAGTTAATCGGTTTGGTCAGGAACAGGTCGGCACCGGCTTCCTCGGAGCGGCGTTGGGCTTCCGGTGTGGCGTCAGCGGTCAGCATGATGGACGGGATTTTTCTTGAGGTGTCCATAAAGCGAAGTGCCTGCAGGATTTCCGTTCCGGAATACTCCGGCATATTCATATCCAGAATCAACAAATCGATCTGCTGATAGTGCTCGCTGATCAAATCCATCGCCTGTTCACCGTTACCAGCCAGCAGAATCTGGTGACCTAATTTACCCAGCATGCCTTCCAGCACTTTCTGATTAACCTGATTATCTTCGGCAATCAGAATGGTAAGTTGACGGTGGTTACTGGCCTGAGCATGATAAAAATCGTTGAGGCTGACAATATTGCCACCGGCCTGATGAGAAGCTTCGACAGCATGCAGGGCATTAAACAGCACCCGTTTATCAGTGACATCATGGACTGCTGACAGATAAAAGTCATTGAGCTCGCTGTCACTCAGCAGCGTCTCTGGATCAGTCACCAGAATCAGTGACAGGTGAGCCAGTTGGGGCTCCTGTGCCAACATTTGAGCATACTGCACCGGTGTGATTCCGGACATCGCCCGCGCTTCAATAATGAGAGTAGTGAAGGGGCTCGCTGTGTTGACCGAGTTCATCAGTGAAGACATGGCCTGTGCTGATGACTGAACGGTTTCCTGTGGGACATTCCAGCTGTCGAGGTGCTGTTTCAGTGAGGCAGCGGTGCTGTCGCCGGCAAAGATAAGCACTTTCTGATCAGTAAGTTCCAATGCATCCTCAGAGTGTGTTTCGAAAGTCAGTTCAAACCAGAATGTGGTGCCAAGGCCCAGTTGACTCTCTACTCCAATCTCTCCTCCCATGAGTTCAACAAGCTGTTTGGAGATCGTGGTGCCGAGTCCTGTCCCTTGATATTTAACGGCGCCACCGTTGTTTGCTTGAGTGAAATCTTCAAAAATCTTTTCCAGATATTCTTCAGAAATACCGATACCGGTATCCTGAACCTCAAACCTGACGCGGATGTGCTGGCTCATTGTATCAGCCCCGGCCTGTCTGATGAGCAGTTTCACTGCGCCTTTATCGGTAAACTTGACTGCATTACCGAGCAAGTTAATCAAAACCTGACGCAGATGTTGTGGATCACCGATCAGGCGGAAATCTATCCGTGAGTCTATACAGTGGCTGACCCGTAAGCCTTTTGACTCTCCCATCGCCGACTGCAATTGAATGATGTTGTTGACCAGTCCATGTAAATCAAAAGCTTCTTTGGCAATGTTGATTTTGCCGGCCTCGATTTTGGAAATATCCAACACATTTTCGATCAGACCGAGCAGGGTATTGGCAGAGTTACGCATGATATTAACGAACTCGTGCTGTTGCCGATTCAGATCGGTTTCTCCCAACAAATCAGCCACGCCGATAACGCCATTCAATGGTGTTCGCAGTTCATGTGACATATTGGCAAGAAAGCGACTTTTGGCTTCATTGGCCAGCTTGGCAGTGCGGATTGCCGCATGAAGTTTGTTAATAAGAAAAGCGGAATAGAGAGGAATCAACAGGAGTAACAAGAGCAGGCTGTAGCCAATCGGCTTGTGATGAATATCGGCCCAGTACTGACCGCTGAGCAGGACGATGGTGAAGCCGATGATACCAACTGCCAGTGATATATAGAGATAGCGGCTACCATAACGGAAACCATTTCCTAGTATCACCCAGAGGTAAATAACGAAAAGGAACACACTCTCATCGCCGGCGAAAAACATCAGCACAGAGAGTGAAGTCAGATCCAGCAGAATGCCGGCAACCCGCCTGACCGGGGAGGGATGGGGATAGATAAATATGGCGGCAGCAATAATAATGGCGCCCGCGTAATAGGCCAGCGTAATCAGGCTTGGGGTCGAGAAAAAGGTCTCATGCCATTGCTCACCGCTGGCCCAGGGAACGCCGAAATAGAGAAAAATGGCGAGGCCGATGGCCAGGCGGACTTTTATCGCCTGTTCGGGTTCACTATCCCCTGTCTTGGGCAGGAAGCCCTTCTTTTTTTTGGTTGACTCAGCCTTGAGCGCTTCATCCATTTGAGATTATCTCATCGCCCGGTTCGTCGGCGTAGTCGGCCTGGATTTGCTTGATGACATCTATGCGCTGAAGAAAGGCATCAACACAGTCCGGATCCAGGTGTGTACCTGCCTGCTGTTTGATGTAAGCAATCGCTTCATCGGTATCCCAGGCATGTTTATAAGGCCTGGCTGAAACCAGCGCGTCAAACACATCCGCTACCGCCACCACGCGCGCGATTAACGGGATTTCCTCGCCTTTAAGTCCATTGGGATAACCTTTGCCGTCAAAGCGCTCATGATGATTGAGCGCAATAATGGCGCCGATCTGCATATAGCGTGACTGGCTGTCGGAGAGGATGGCGTGACCGATGGTGGTGTGGGTGATCATGATGTCCCACTCATATTCATTAAGTTTCCCTGGCTTGAGTAGAATGCCGTCCGGTATCCCGATTTTGCCAATATCGTGCATCGGTGCGGCATATTCCAAATCATCACATTCTTCTTTACTGAACTTGCCCATTGCTTCAGCAATCTGGCGTGAATATTTGGCCATGCGCAATACGTGATTGCCGGTGCCTTCGTCGCGATATTCGCCAGCACGGGCAAGGCGCAAAATCGTCTCTTTTTCACGCTGAATGATCTGTTCGGTGGCAATCTCGACCTGCCTTGCCAGCCAGTCGGCACGGTCCTGGATGATTAGGTGCTGCTCATGCATTTTGAGCAGATTACGACAACTGGTACGGCATTCTATCTGGTCGATGGGCCGGGTCAGAAAGGCCGTGGCACCGGCTTCCAGTGCTTCGTAGCGGACTTCTTTTTCACTGACTACGGTGATCATCATGATCGGCACATTTTCACTATGAGGCTTTTGCCTGACGGCACGGATGAATTCAACACCGTTCAGTTCCGGCATGCGGTAATCGGTGATAATGAGGTCCGGATCGTGATCTTCGACCCAGTTCAATGCCTCCACAGGGCTGCCAAAGGCGGTGACATCGAGATTATCATCGATTTGCTGAATAATTTTCTGCAGGATGGTGCGGCCGGTTGTTTGATCATCGACGATCAGCACTTTCTTTTTTTTCTTCAGAATACTCTGCCTCCTGGCGCTCATATACGGCTGGTTACTGAGCTTTTCTGTGTCGTTGCCAGTCAAGATAACGTTACCTCATTATCGTGGCGTTTCTGACTGTGCATCCCGCAATGTAAGCCACATTTGTCTTCCGGCTTATCCGTGAATCAAGCAGCCGGTGTTGCTATCGAAATATTAGTAATCTCTAACAGGGTTATCCATCCCATTATCGCCAGTGAGAATCATTTCGTCCAGCATCAAAAAGCCTGTCGGAATGTCAGGTTATAGCGATGCTGGCCGGTGAGAGGATGGTGTGAGAGCTTGATAGGCTGGATGCCATGAAAGCGGAGTCGGTCATCACCGCCCCAGACTACGACATCGCCGTGCTGCAAAAGATAATGTTCAGGCTTGTCCCTTCTTTTCAGGCCGCCGAACAGGAAAATAGCCGGCACACCCAGCGACACCGAGACGATGGGTGCAGAAAAATCCTTTTCATCCTTGTCCTGATGCAGACCCATGCCGGCTTTGGGCTGATAACAGTTAATCAGGCAGACATCCGGATCAAAGTTTTCAAAGCCACAGGCTGCCGCC
>JABURN010000193.1 GCA_014762585.1 Methylophaga sp. | reverse complement strand
CTGACACTCTCTATCGGCAGCAACAGCATGCAACTCAAGAAGTACCCGAAAGGCACAGAAGTCGAGTTCCGTGAAGGCTATCAGTCAGAAGATGATATACCCAAGAATTAAAATAATCAGACAATAAAAAAGGCGCTCAAGGCGCCTTTTTTGTAGCTGGACACAGACCGGAATCAATCCATATAAGTACAGCAGTAATCCACCAGCTCGGTGATTTTAATATCAAACGATGAATTGGCCGGCACATTGAAAGACTCGCCGCCTTTCACCTGATGCCATTCGGTGGTGTCTTTCAGTCGATAGCTCAGCTCGCCGGCCATAATTTCCATCAGCTCGGCTTTTTCGGTGCCGAAGGTATAGTCACCGGGCATCATAATGCCCAGGGTTTTGTAGCTGCCATCGGCAAATGTCACTTTGCGGCTGGTCACCTTGCCATCAAAATAAACGTTAGCTTCACGGGTGACCGTGACATTAGTAAATTCGGACATGTTTTTCTCTTTCAGTAGTTAATTATTTTTATTCGCTTCCATCTCAGCCACGCGTTTTTCCAGCGCTTCGAGCTTTTCGCGAGTGCGGTGCAAAACCTGAGTTTGCACATCATATTCTTCGCGGGTCACCAAATCCAGCTTGTTGAATGTGGCTGTCAGTGCAGAACGGATATTCTTCTCTGCATCGGCCTGCATCTGCACCAGACCGGGCGGCAAGGCATTCGTGATGCTGTTGACGACTTCCTCGATTTTCTTGGTATCAATCATCATATTTCCCTTTAAATTGCTGTCACTGTCTATTCTACGGCAATGATAGACAGACTCAATTTGTTATTTACTCCCCAGCAATGAACCCAGAATGCCCCGCACCAGTCGCCGACCAATCTGACTGCCAATCGAACGCATTGCACTTTTGGCAAAGGCTTCCATCACCGACTCCCGCTGTCGGCCCGCCGGCTTTTTCTCGACTTTCAGCGCTGCTTCCTGAGCTGCATCAGCCTTCATCTGCTCAGCACGCAGAGCTAGCAGTTCATGAGCAGATTCACGGTCCAGCACTTTGTCATAGACACCGGCCACCAGCGACTGCGCCATTAACTGCTGTCTTTGCGCATCGCTAATCGGACCAATCTGACTTTTGGGCGGCTTAATCAGTGTTTGCTGCACCACTTGCGGTCTGCCCTTCTCATCCAGGGTCGACACCAGGGCTTCACCCACGCCCATTGAAGTTAAAGCCTCACGGGTATCAAAATCCGGGTTGGCGCGGAAAGTATCGGCGGCGGCTTTTAACGCTTTCTGATCATTGGCGGTGTAGGCCCGCAAGGCATGCTGAATCCGGTTACCCAGTTGCCCCAGCACCGAGTCAGGAATATCGGTCGGGTTCTGGGTCACAAAATAGACACCTACACCCTTGGAGCGGATCAGCCGCACCACCTGCTCAATCTTATCCAGCAACACCTTGGGCGCATCATCGAAAATCAAATGTGCCTCATCGAAAAACAAAACCAGTTTAGGCTTGTCAGGGTCGCCTACTTCCGGCAACTGTTCAAACAACTCAGCCAGCAGCCAGAGCAGGAAAGCACTGT
Organism: Methylophaga sp.; assembly: GCA_014762585.1. GTDB lineage: Bacteria > Pseudomonadota > Gammaproteobacteria > Nitrosococcales > Methylophagaceae > Methylophaga. The sequence goes on along the minus strand of JABURN010000193.1, from coordinate 7,424 downwards.
ACAAGGCCGGCGATTGCATCAGGGTATCGGCAGCCAGCAGGTTAATCACACCTCTGCCATCCGCGTCGGTCTGCATCAAATCATCAAGGTTCAGAACCGGCTCGGAAAACAGGCGATCCGCCCCCTGATCTTCCAAAGTCAGCAGTCGCCGTTGAATGGCACCGACACTGGCCGCTGAGATATTGCCGTAAACAGTCCTGAACTCAGCGGCATTGTCAGCCACAAACTGCAGCATGGCCCGCAGGTCTTTCATATCCAGCACCAGCCAGCCGTTATCATCGGCAACCCGGAAAACCAGAGTCAAAATACCCTGCTGGGTCTCGTTCAGATTCAGTAAGCGCGCCAGCAACAGCGGGCCCATATCGGAAATCGTGGTGCGCAGTGGATGGCCTTTATCAGCAAACACATCCCAGCAAGTCACCGGAAAGCCCTGAAAGGCAAAGTCACTAAGCTGCATCAAAGCAACCCGCTCACTGATTTTGGGATGCGCTCGGCCTGGCTGACTGACGCCGGACAAGTCTCCCTTGATATCAGCCGCAAACACCGGCACGCCAATCTCGCTGAAACTCTCGGCCAGTCCCTGCAAGGTGACTGTTTTACCGGTGCCTGTCGCGCCGGCAATCAAACCATGTCGATTCGCCATCTGCGGTAACAGATAAACCGCGTCTTTCGCCTGCCCTACAAATATCGGTGCCGTCATGCCCTGTTCCCTTTGCTTTGAATTCACAAACCACTGACACAGTCCTCATTAAAGCATGAAAGCCGGAACCCGACGCAAAACAGTTTGTCATCAACAGGGAGCCTAGCTAGACTAAAAGAAACTTCAAATCACAACGGAATGAATCATGAGCACAGCGACTATCTGGACCATTTTTGCACTTGGCGTGATTTTCGCCGCACTGATCGGCTTTGCTATCGGTCGCCGGCAGGCACCGGGAGGCAGCGCCCAACTTAAAGACCTGCAGGAAGAACACAACGAACAACTGGCCCAAAAACAAATGGAACTGGAAGCCTACCAGCAGGAAGTACACGAGCATTACCACAAGACCGCCAGCCTGTTTAAAGAGATGGCCGGCTCTTATAAAGAACTGTTCGACCACCTATCAACCGGCTCAGACAAACTCGGCGACTTCTCCGACCAACGTATTCTGCCGGAACGCGCTGGGGCATTATTAGATGGACCTGATCTGCAGCCCAAGAGTGATTTTATGAATCCTAAGGATAAGGATGAGGATTCATTGACGCATTAATATAGCGTCGAGGTTGTAATATGGCCACTTCAATTATTCGACTGGATAAAAAGCTAATTGCAAGAGCATCAAAGCAAGCCGTGGCTCAAAATAGGACACTATCTCAGCAAATAGAGCACTGGGTAAAAATTGCTCAGATTGCGGAAGATAATCCTGATCTGCCATACGAATTCATTAAACAAGCTCTGACTGCTAAAGCTGAGCGAGACAGCGGAAAAATGCTCCCCTATTTCCCTTTTCGAAGAGATCCTCAATAATGCATTGGTGATCGCCCAATGCTTTGTGAACCATTGCGACACATTCATAGATAGCTTTATAGCCATGTTTTTACTTAGCCAAAATTCTCCTAAAGGATAAGTTCTCATGTAGGATCAAGGGCATGGCTGTCTTGTCATTGGCATCCCAGAGAACATCATAAAACCTTCGGACGTGAGCTTTATGCATTAGCTGCTGTCAAAAGCATAACGCCCGCATTGCGGCTATTTTGGAGCGCAGCCGGAGATAGTCCGACAACATGCGCTTGTTAGATATCATGCAGCCACCCACGCAACCATATCGCGCAAACTTTGCGGCTCAGGACATAACGCCTGTACTCCAACAAGATCAAGTTCAGTCTCAAAGCGAGCCCACGCTCGCTCATCTTTCGACGGCAAACCTAGATGATCTTCGATAGATCCCTTTTTCCAGAGCCAGATCCCCTGCGCAAGGAGGAGGTTGTGAAGCGCCTCGATGTGCGGGACAGCATCCGACTCCCGTGCAAGAATGGCGTATGCCTCTGCCGCTTTCACAACCCCTTTCATGGGTAATCCGGTTTGGTCAATGGTTATTCGATTCGCTGCCGCAAGGCGTGCGAAAATTTGCTTAATGGCAGCAACGTCTGCATTTCCTTCTGGAACAAATCCATGGACATGGCCACCTTTGAACGCATAGTCGAGATCAACTATTGCCTTCGATGGAAGATCCATTTCTTGAAGTATCTGCATTGATTTCTTGGTGTCGTTTACACCACTCTGCGCAATCAAAGCAATATTATTCTGCCCAAGCGTTCTATTATTGATGTGTTCAAATATTACTGGAAGCAAGCGCAGCTCTGTTTTTCCCTCGGTTAGTAAAACCTTATCTGAAAAAAGCATTTGGCTTGCATGCGCAAGCGTGAATAACTGTTCCATTGCATGCGTTGAATCAGGAACCACTATCTGAATAGCGTCACGTAAGCGCTTACGCGCAAACGTTCCGTTAGCAGGAGATTTCCGGATAAGTAGGGCATCTTGAGCATCTTTAGCCTTAAGCATTTGCGCAGAGTGCGTTGATACGATGATCTGGTATCCATTCTGAGCGAGAGTTTTCAGTGCTTCCCGAATGTGCTCAATAGCAAACGGATGGAGATATAGCTCAGGCTCATCTATCAGAAGCAGCGTGCTCCCACCTGACTGCAACGCGCCACGCTTTACTTCAGCTAAGTGTCTGACAAGCGTCATTTGAATGGCTCTTTGTGCACCATGTCCATACGAGGAGAAGCCGCGCACAACCCCTGCGTCTTCATAAACCATTACGGTTCCTGCCTTGATCAGATCGTCCAAGGTAGGGGTGGGAAAATGCAGCTTTACGCCAACTCCAGGAAACAGATCATTTATCTTCTGATTTATGGATTCATCAATTGCATTGAACTCTTCAAGCCTTGATGTCCCATCCGCTGAGAGCTGTTGTTCAACCTGGCCTAGGTGCTGGTTAATTTCTGCCTCATGGGCCTGCCGAACGGTCTCAATGAATTCAGCGAGTAGCTTTCCAATTGTCGTCGTGGTTTTTGACTTCGCAGAGTCTTCGGCGGCATCTTCCATTGCGCCAATACGGATTGGCTCTGGTAGTAGTGACGAAATTGCGTTATCAATGCCAGTTGGGTTTGCCGCCCATTGGGAATTGGCGGGATTAAATACATGCAGCTTAATATCTGCCGCCTTCCCCCCCGGGGACGGCTGAACGCGCTTTAGAGTTAGAACCTCATTATCAATGTAGGGCTGAATTCTCTGCTGCTGGTCGGCGGTGAGGGCGCTTAGCGCTTCCTCAGAGACGCCGACAATTCGTCCGATCACCTCTAAGGGTCGTTCCCTATCGTTGAACGATCCCTCATCCAATACCGATTTTCGTAATAACCACTGGATCGCCGAAATAATATTGGACTTGCCTGAGTTGTTGTATCCAATCAGCGGCGTAAACCGCTCCAACTGAATCTTTGTTTCCTTGCACGACTTGTAGTTCCGAATTTCTACCATTTCGAGTAGAGCCGACATACGCCCTCCATGGTGTGATTAATCTTGCTTGTAAAACCTAACAGTCTGTTAATGAGGCCAACGGCCTCATAATATTTATTATCGGGCAGCCTTTTATGTCCATTGCCACAACATGTAGATAAGAAGCAATTTATTGTTTCATCAGTAAAAAATCAAACCGTCGCTTAAATTGAAGAATAAAAAAAGGCCGTTTAGATAATAGCAGCGCTATTTTTCAAGCTGATGTTTCAACCCAGTCTCCCGCTGATGCCGAGTGTCGATGGTGTGCGTTAACACTTGCTCGCTTGCCAGAATACTGAGCGTTTTTCTGGCACGGGTAACGGCGGTATAGAGCAGTTCACGATTGAGAATCGGGCTAATCTCATCGGGCAATAAAATGCTGATGGCATCAAACTCTGAGCCCTGGCTTTTGTGCACCGTCATGGCAAACACGGTCTCGTGTGCTGGCAGGCGGTTCAGTCCAACCCATCGGAGTTCTTCACCGAAATAGAAACAGGCTTTGAGCTGGCCTTGCTCATCTCTTAGCATCACGCCGATATCACCGTTAAATAACTGCTGGCGGTAGTCATTCTGGGTAATCATGATGGGTCTGCCCGGATAATAAGTCTGGGCGGTTCGCCAGCCTCGCTGTGCCAGCAAACGGGTCATCATCCGATTGACTGAGTTTACTGATTGCGGACCTTGTTTAAGTGCCGCCAGGACGCGGAATTCATCAAATGCCTGCAGAATCTGTTGCGGCTTGGCCTCGTTTTCAACGGCATCAATAAAGGTCTGATAGCCCTTCGAAACCGTGTTGAGCAGACTCTGTTCATCGGGCGGCAACCACGTGGATTCAGGCTGTGCCTGCAACAACTGAATGGCATGATCACTGTGACCGGCATTGACCTCTGCCGCCAGTTGACCAATCAGACTGTCTTTGTCGAAACGGTAGCTATGTTGGAGACGGACAAAGCTGTCGGTGAGGATGTGGTTCGTATTCAGACCTTTTATGCTTTCACCCCCATACTGACCTTCCCCCTTCGAGGGGGAAGGTGATCTTTGTGTGTCGAGGCCGAGGGAGTGGAACTGGATAATGAACTCATCGGAGAAATAACCCTGCTCGCCTTCGCTGAGGTTAGCCAGCACTGCGCCGGACTCAACCGAGGCAAGCTGCTGGCTATCACCCAGCAATATCAACCTCGCTTTCTGGGGCATTGCCCGCATCAACTTGGCCATCAGGCTGATATCAATCATCGAGGCTTCGTCGATGATGAGCACGTCTAGTGGCAGTGTTCGCTCCGCATTATATCGGCCCTGCTCGTTGTGTTCTGTAATGCCGAGTAACCTGTGCAGGGTTTTGACTTCAAGGTTCTGTTCACGGCTGATGGATTGTTGCAGCCGGGCGGCGGCTTTGCCGGTGGGGGCGGCTAGGCCGATTCTTAGAGTGGACTCACCCCCATCCCAACCTTCCCCCTTCAAGGGGGAAGGAGCTTTTGTGGAATATTGTTTTTGCAGACATTGCAGGATTTTCAGAACGATGGTGGTTTTGCCGGTGCCGGGGCCACCTGATATGACCGCGATATGCCAGCTGAGGGCGATCGCAACAGCGACTTTCTGCCAATCCACACCTTCAACCGGATTGTGCCAGTCGGCTAAATCCTTGTTGAGTTGAAAAACATCCAGGTCTTCAACCTGATGTAGACGCTGGCGGATGGCCTCAGCCACATCCCGTTCATCCAGCCAATAACGATAGAGATACAACAGCCCCTCATCCGTCAGAATCAGCGGCTTGTATTCGCCGGGCTCACCAACCGACTTGCCTGCCTTAAGTGCGGCTTGCCAGTCTTCAATACTTCCCGGCAACAAGTCGGTCATAGCTTGCAGTGTCTCCGGGAGATGAGCCAAATTGAGACAGACATGGCCCTGCGCCATTGCTTCGGTCAACAAACCGGCCGTGAGACTGATGACTGGGTGTTCGCCCTGCTCTTTGCGATCGATAAAAGCAGCAAACTGACAGGCCAGTTCACTAAAGCCGTGTTGACGCAGCAGGTTCAATGGCTCAGTCATCGGCCACCTCGGTCATCGCTTTATCCAGTGCTTCCAGCATTTCGGCCGTTGGCCTGTCGTAATAGACACCCGCCTGCCCCCAGTCGGGCTGCATGCCACGGATAAATAGGTAGTAAACACCGCCGAAGTGGCTATCCGGATCGTAATTAGGTAAGCGGGTTTTGAGGTAACGATGCAAAGCCAGGCTGTAAATCAGGTATTGCAGCGGATAACCGTGCATGACCATCGCTTCATCCATTGCAGCCTGGTCATACTGAGTCGCTTTATCGCCCAGCCAGTTGGACTTGTAGTCGGCGACATAGAAACGGCCCTCATATTCAAACACCAAGTCGATAAAGCCTTTCATAAAGCCCTGAATATCAGCAAAGCTGAGTTGTTTCAGCACCCGTTCCAGTACCGGCATGGTGTGGGTGAATGGTTGCAAGGCACGTTTTAGACGACTGACGGTGAGATCATTGACCGGGAAGTAGAAAGCCATCTCATCAAGCCGTTTTCCCGGTCTAAGTGCATTCAAAGTCAGTGAGGATTCGATCGAAAGTGATGTTTTCACCACGGACTGCAGCCAGTCCATAACGACCTGCGTCCAGTCGCTATCGATACCGTATTGGCTCAGCGTTTTGTGCACCAGTTGCTGCCATTCTGGGCCCGTGGTCTGAAAATCCCAGTGTTCAAACAGGCTGTGCAGACAGGTACCGGCATTGGCACCACGCGGGAAGCCGAAGCGATCCAGTCTGTGCTCTGGCGTTTGCGGCCACTCAAGCGTGACCGTCTCGGCATCATAATCGGGTTGTTCGACGCTATGGCCACGGGTGAGACCACTAAAGCTGCTGACCTGCCAGACTTTTGTAATCTCAGCCTCAAATTCTCTCGCCCGCAGTTGTGCACTGCTATCAGATTGAATGATGCGCTGTGCGGTCGTCATTGCTTCTGATTTCTGAACGCGGATATTGTCGGGAGACCCGGCTGCAAGCTGGCTGATATCCTCCAGCATACCGGCGGCATCGGGTTTGTCTTTATTGCCGTGCAACAGGCTGAACAAGGCTGTTTTCTGGGCTTCCTTGGCAGCACCCCAGTTGATGATGCAACGCTCACGGGCGCGGGTCAGCGCGACATAGAGCAGACGCAAATCTTCTGCCTTTTCTTCCTGCTCGACCACCGGCTCTGCCAGCGTAAAGCCGGGTTCACCAAAAGCGACACAGGCTTCATTATCTTCACCGCGATGGAAGCTCATGATCGCCGGCTTTTGCGGTGGTTTGCCGTAATGCCAAAGGAAAGGACAGAACACCACCGGATATTCCAGCCCTTTACTGGTGTGAATGGTAATGACTTTAACCAGTTGCTCGTCACTTTCCAGCCGGATTTGGGCGGCATCCTGCGTCGCTGCAGTGGACTGACGCTGGGCAGCGAACCAGGTCATGATCGCTTCGATACTGCTATTGCGTTTGCTGGCATAGGCCTGGATCAATTCCGCCAAGTGCATCAGGTTGGTCAGTTGCCGCTCGCCATCAGGCTGAGCCAGTAAGCGTCGTTGTACATCCAGTTCCACCATCAGAGATCGCAGCATCACGATAAAGCCTTTCTGACGCCAGCGCTCATGCAGGGTCACAAAGGCATCGGTCTCTGCCAGCCAGGCATTATCATCCTGTTGCAGTTCGTATATCTGCAGTGCGGTTTTGGCAAACATTGGCGTCGCCAGTGCGGTCGCTATCAGGCTGTCGTTGCCGGGATTGGCGATCGCCATCAACACCCTTTCCAGCATCACCGCCTGCATCGACTGGAATACATTATCGCGGGACTGCTGCACGCTGTTCACACCGCGAAGACGCAGCGCCTGCTGAAT
>JABURN010000110.1 GCA_014762585.1 Methylophaga sp. | reverse complement strand
CAAAGGCTATGAGCCGGCCGAACAACAGCCCTGTAAGTACCATGGTGTCAGCCCTGCCAGTAGCTCTGGCTCTGCGAAAGGCAATGGCATCAGCTACACCAAGGTATTTGGTCGCTGGCTGTGTGATATGGCAAAAAAAGACCCGGATCTTATCGGCATCACCCCGGCGATGTGTGACGGCTCGGGTCTGAATCGCTTTGCGGAAGATTTTCCGGAACGCTATTTTGATGTCGGCATCGCGGAACAGCATTCGGTTACGCTGGCAGCCGGCCTCGCCTGCGAAGGAAAAAAACCGGTATTGGCGATTTATTCCACCTTCCTGCAACGTGCCTATGATCAGTTGATTCATGATGTGGCATTGCAGAATCTGCCGGTGCTGTTTGCGATTGACCGTGCAGGCCTTGTCGGTGCCGATGGCCCGACTCATGCCGGCAGCTTTGATTTGAGTTATCTCCGTTGTATTCCCAACATGACGGTGATGGCACCGGCCGATGAACAGGAATGCCGGCAAATGCTGACCACCGGTTTCTATCATAACGGTCCCAGTGCCGTGCGTTATCCCCGTGGCAGTGGTGTCGGCCGGGAAGTCGAAACCGGACTGAGCACCCTTGAAATCGGCAAGGCGGAACTCCGCCGTCAGGGTGAAAAAGTCGCCATTCTGGCGTTTGGCAGCATGGTTGCACCGGCTGAAGAAGCCGCTGCCAAGATCAATGCCAGCGTGGTTAATATGCGCTTTGTCAAACCGCTGGATACCGCCATGATTGAAGCCATGGCCGACAGCCATGATTTAATACTCACCATTGAAGAAAATGCGGTGATGGGTGGCGCCGGCAGTGCGGTCAGCGAATACCTTCGCGACATCAATCACAGCGTGCCAGTCAAAATGATGGGACTGCCGGATACATTCATCGATCACGGCGTGCATCAACAGATGCTTTCTCAGTGCGGGCTCGATGCAACAGGAATTATCGATATGATTAATCGATTCTTTTCGGCATAATATCCTGTTACCCCGATGAATTCCCGAGTATAATTGTCAACATTATGAGCGCAAAGTACACCCTGAAGATCCTGGCAGATTTTGCTTCGGCCCACACCCTGAGAGACTATCCGGGTGATTGCCGTCGCATGCACGGCCACAACTGGAAATTGGAGGTTGAGGTAACGGCCACATCTTTAAACGAGCATGGCATGGGTATGGATTTTAAAACCATTAAAACCGCCACCCGTGAATTGGCCAAAACCCTGGATCATCGGTATCTGAATGACATTCCGCCGTTCGATACCATTAACCCAACGGCAGAAAACATCGCCCGGTATTTCTATCAGAAACTCAGCGATACCCTGAATAATGACACTGCCAAGATTTCAGGTGTCACCCTGTGGGAAACAGACCGCGCCTGTGTGAAATATAGCGAGGAATAACTGAATGAGCACAACTCCATCCAGCAAACACGACGAGATCGAAGACGTACAGAATATTGCTGACCAGCGCAAAATCGCCATTGACAAGGTTGGTATCAAAGATATCAAACATCCTATCAAGGTCAGTGACCGCACCACCGGTGAACAGCACACCGTGGCCAATTTTAATATGTACGTGAACCTGCCGCACAACTTCAAGGGCACGCACATGTCTCGTTTCGTTGAAATCCTCAACCAGCACGAGCGTGAGATCACCGTAAAGTCATTCCGCGAAATGCTGGGTGAAATGACCGAGCGTCTGGATGCTGAATCCGGTTACATCGAAATGAACTTCCCTTACTTCGTCAACAAGGAAGCGCCGATTTCCAAAGTGCGCAGCCTGATGGATTACGATGTCACTTTTATCGGTGAAATCAAGGGTGATGAAACCACGATGACTGTTAAAGTCGTTGTGCCGGTCACCAGCCTGTGCCCTTGCTCCAAGAATATTTCCGACTATGGTGCACATAACCAGCGTTCGCATGTGACATTGACGGTCCGGGTTGAGAGCTTTGTCTGGATTGAAGACCTGATTGACCTGGTTGAGAAGCAGGCTTCCTGTGAAATCTACGGCCTGCTGAAACGTCCGGATGAGAAGTATGTCACCGAGCGGGCCTACGACAATCCGAAATTCGTTGAAGACATGGTGCGTGATGTCGCGGCCAAGCTGAATGAAGACAAACGCATTACGGCTTATATTGTGGAGTCAGAAAACTTCGAGTCGATTCACAACCACTCGGCTTATGCTCTTATCAGCAAAGGTTTCGATTGATTCCTTACCTGAATTAAAAAAGCCCGGTTCAACCGGGCTTTTTTTTGCCTAATACTTCTGCCGTAAATCCAGCCGCTCACCATTATGTTCGATATCCAGCTGCCCCAGAAACGACATACCCAACAGCGCTGTGGCGGGTTCCGGTCCATCCAGCACCACCGCAGCGACGTTATAGACCTTGATATTATCAATCTGGACATAATCCAGCGTAATTTGGTAACCATAACCGGTACCGGACGCAGTGCGTACGCCGACTTGCTGGCCACGGTAGAAATCAATACCGAGTCGTCTCGCCGTCGCTGCATTGAGGGCAACGGCAGAAGCGCCGGTATCGACCAGAAAATCGACATTGTAGCCATTAACCGTACCGGTTGTGAGATACATGCCATTGGTAGGCCAGAGACTGACCTCAGGTTGTTCGGGCGGCGGCGAAAACTGGGTGCTGATGCGATCACCCAACGGGAAAGTCTGCTTTTCGCCTTTGATTTCCAGTACTGCTTCGCTGCTGTTGGCCGCGACCAGTTTGACGCCTTCCAGGGTACTTTTACCGACTTTAAGCAGGTGCCGCTCACCATTGACTTCTATCACGGCCTGATTGGCAAACAGGCCGACAACAAGAATATCGAGTTCTTCAGCCACTGCTGAAACACTGTTTAACAGTATAATAAGCGCGGTAAACCAGTATTTAGTCATGATTTTTTCCATATTCAAGCAGGCTTAAATGAGTGTCCAACCCTATCCTTCCGTAACCGGTGTCATTCTGGCAGGTGGTCTTGCCCGTCGTATGGGCGGCGATGATAAAGGTCTGATTCGCTATCAGGGCCGCGCCATGGTAAGTCACGCTGTCAGCGCCATGCTGCCTCAGGTCGACACACTCATTATTAACGCTAACCGCCATATTGACCAGTACCAGCAGCTTGGTTATCCCGTGGTCAGCGATTCGATTGAAGGCTTTCATGGTCCACTAGCCGGTATGCTGACCGCGATGGAAAATACCCAGGCTGACTATATCCTGACCGCGCCCTGTGACTCGCCATTTATTTCGCCTGTTCTGCGCCAGCGAATGATGGAAACCATGCTGACAAATGGCAAAGAACTGGCTGTCGCCAGCGATGGTGATCGCCTGCAGCCCGTCTTCAGTCTGATCCCGACCCGGCTTAAAGCCGAACTGCGTGCATTCCTGGAACAGGGTGAGCGTAAAATAGACCGTTGGTTGACCCAGTACAAACTGGCCGAGGTCGATTTTTCCGATCAGCCTGAGACTTTTGTCAACTTCAATCACCCTGAGGATCTCGAGCAGTCAAACACACTGAAAGCAGCACTTCCCATGCTCGGCATTGCGGCCTTCAGTGGCACCGGTAAGACCACTTTGCTGACCCGCCTGCTGCCGGAATTGAATCAGCGTGGCCTGCGGGTGGCCGTGATTAAGCATGCGCATCATAATTTTGATATCGATAAACCGGGCAAGGATAGTTATGAAATCCGCGAAGCCGGCGCGCAGCAAATGCTGATTGCCTCATCACGGATGATGGCATTAATGGAAAAAAGCCTGGAGCCAGACAAAGATCCGCAGCTGACTGAGCTGCTTCCCCGACTGGATGTCAGCAAACTCGACCTGATACTGGTCGAAGGTTTCAAGCATGAGCCCATTCCCAAGCTGGAACTGCACCGGCCCAGTCTTGGAAAACCGCTGCTTTTCCGGGATGATCCACAGATTATAGCTATTGCCTCAGATGAAGCTATCAATGACAGTGACTCACTGCCAACGCTGGACATCAATAATACCGCGGCAATTGCTGATTTTATTGAACAATTTATGCATTCATGGACCGCCTGATTATGGCCGAATTTATACCCCAACCCAGTTGCGCCGATCCGCAGGATCAACAAAGCCTCAGTGTTGACGAGGCACGCGCCCAGATCGAACAGTTACTGACCCCGGTCAGTAGTTGGCAGAAACTTGCCCTGCGTGAAGCTTTGGGCCATATTCTGCACTCACCGGTCATCTCCCCGCTGCAGGTGCCGCCGCACAATAACTCGGCGATGGATGGCTACGCCATTCACAGCAGCGATATGCAGCGCGATAGCTATACGTTGAAACTGGTCGGCACGGCCTTTGCCGGAAAGCCTTATCAGGGCGAGGTTAATCAAGGCGAATGTGTCCGAATCATGACCGGGGCGATGATGCCGCCGGAATGCGACACGGTGATCATGCAGGAGCATGTTGAAGCCAGCGGTAATCAGATTACCGTTCACGGTCAGCATCAAGCTGGACAGAACGTTCGCATGGCTGGTGAAGACATTGAACAGGGCCACACCGTTTTACCGGTGGGCCACCGGATTATGCCGGCCGATATGGGCCTGATTGCTTCACTGGGTATCGGGGAAGTCATTGTCAGACGTAAACTGCGTGTGGCTTTCTTCTCTACCGGTGATGAGTTGCGTTCCATCGGTGAACCGCTTGAGGCCGGCCAGATTTATGACAGCAATCGCTACACACTTTACGGCATGCTCAAGAGGCTGGATGCCGATGTGCTGGATATGGGCGTCGTCCCGGACGAAAAAGCCGCACTTAAAAATGCCCTGGCCCAGGCCGCTGCCGAAGCCGATGTCGTGATAACTTCCGGCGGCGTCTCGGTCGGTGATGCCGACTATGTGAAGGAAATGCTGGCCGAACTGGGCCAGGTCAATTTCTGGAAAATCGCGATGAAACCCGGTCGTCCACTGGCCTTTGGTAAAATAAACGACGCCCTGTTCTTCGGTCTGCCCGGCAATCCGGTGTCAGTGATGGTGACTTTCTACCAGTTTGTGCAGCCGGCATTGAAAAAAATGGCTGGCGAAAATGAACATCCCTTGCCTTTAATGCAGGTTGAAACTGACAGCCGAATCCGCAAGCGCCCCGGCCGCTTTGAATTTCAGCGCGGTATTTTATTTGAAGACGATAACGGCCAGCTCAAAGTACAAACCACCGGCCAGCAAGGGTCGGGGATTTTACGCTCGATGAGCGTCGCCAACTGTTTCATTCTGCTGGATGAAGACTGTGATGGCATTGAGCCCGGCACCATCGTTACCGTTCAACCCTTTGCAGGTCTGGTTTAAACATGTCTGAAGCACTCGTTAAGCAACAACGCGAATTCAATAAACTGCGTAAGCGTCTGCGCCGCAATGTCGGTCAGGCGATTGCTGATTACAATATGATTCAGGATGGCGACAAGGTCATGGTCTGCCTGTCCGGCGGTAAGGACAGTTATACCATGCTCGATATCCTGATTAATCTGCGTGATCATGCGCCGATTAATTTCGAGCTGATTGCGGTCAATCTGGATCAGAAACAGCCCGGTTTCCCGGAGCATGTCTTGCCGGAGTATCTGTCATCGATTGATGTGCCTTTTCATATCATCGAAAAAGACACTTACAGCATCGTCAAGGAAGTGGTGCCGGAAGGCAAAACCACCTGTGGCATCTGCTCGCGACTGCGTCGTGGTTCGCTCTATGGCTATGCCCGCGAAAACGGCATCACCAAAATTGCGCTGGGCCACCACCGTGACGATATTATCGAAACCCTGTTTCTGAATATGTTCTACGGCAGCAAAATCAAGGCGATGCCGCCCAAGCTACTCAGCGATGATAAGAGCAATATTGTGATCCGGCCGCTGGCTTATGCTTGTGAAGCAGATATCGCCCGCTACGCTGAAGCCATGCAGTTCCCGATTATTCCCTGCAACCTGTGCGGTTCTCAGGAAAACCTGCAACGCCAGAAAATCAAGGAAATGTTGCAAAGCTGGGAGCGTGAAACACCGGGACGACTGGAGAATATCTTCCGCAGTATCCAGAACATCTCACCCTCACAGCTGGCCGATGTGGATTTGTTTAACTTCACCGATCTGGAACAGCAGCGTGAAGAATCCGCTGAAGAAAGAAACGCGTTTATCGATGATATGCAGCAACCAGCGCTGGCAAGATAAAAAACGCAAAACCAGTATTTCAGGAGAAAGTTATCACCAGTTAGCCAGCAAACTATTTTGACTTGATAAGTTTGCTCCCTAAGTCATTGAATCTCTACGGAACAACAGTAAGCCACTGATTTTAAATAAAAATAATAAAGTGGTGAGATTTTAACCATCAATGGGCAGGCTGTTACAGAATAATGACTTAGCGATTTCCACAACAGTTAACCACAGAGTTATCCACAGAAAATGTGAGTAACTCTGTAAGTCACTGATTGAGCCCGCAAGTGCTTATTTTTGCAGTGGCGGCGGCGTGAAGTCCTCGGCAAATTCCAGGGCATTACCATCAGGGTCACGGCAGAAAAATGCAGCGCGGCCCGACTTGCTGCGTGAAAACTCAATACCGGCTGCCTCCAGACGTTCAGCCAGGGCTTCCAGGTCTTCGACCACCAGCGCGAGATGACGATCCCGGCCGCCATGCGCAGGACGCCCCTCATTGGAGTCGGGGTTAGGCAACTGCATCAGGTGAATCATCTGATCCTCACCGATATCCAGCCAGGCACCATCAAAAGGGAAATCAGGACGGTTGGGATTGAGCGGCAATTGCAACACATCACAATAGAATTTGAGTGAGCGCGGAACATCTTCGACCAGAAAACTGGCGTGCGCGATTGATTTAATCATGCTTTAACCCGATTAGTTAATGACAACAGGCTGACTCACATTGAGAAGCAAGCCAGCTAAAGCAATATTTTAACGTGAAGCCAGCGCTGCACCCAAGGATCAGGACATTTTGCCGAGTCGCGCCATGCCATAGGCTGCAATAAATATCAGCGCGCCGCCCAACCATTCCATACCACTCATGCTCTCATCGGTTAACAGCCAGGCAGAGATAGCAGCCACCAGCAACTCAAACAGCATCATAATCGCAGCCCGGAACACGGCAATTCTGGCCAGACCATACAGCACTGCAATCGTCATCGAAACAAAAGCCAGACCGCCAAACACAGTGACCAGCAGCCAGATATCCCATTCGACCTGAGGCACTGATGCCTGCTGAAGAAACAACACGGCAATGGCCACCATGACCACACCCCAGTAGACAGCAAAGGTTTTGATTTCCATCGGCACGACTGCGAGCTTGCGACTGAGCACGTTATTGACCGAAAACATAAAGCTGGCAAACAAAGCCAGCCAGTCCGCCAGACCATGCGGCCAGGGAAAACCGATTTCAGGATGCCAGAGCATCATAAAGGTGCCGGACATCGCGATCAGAATCATCATCAGGGACTGACGCGAGATGCGCTCCCCCAGCCACCAGTGACCGAGCAGCACCGACCACAGCGGAGACAGGTAAAACAGCAGCATCACCCGCACCACCTCGCCTTCAATCAGCGCCACCAGGAAAGCCAGATTAGTAAGGCCTGCTGCCAGCGCCAGCGCCCACAATGTGGGCGGCCAGAGATGCGTGATGCGTTTTCTGATCCACAGCAATTGCGCAGTGGCAACAACGGCCGCCGCCAGATACGCTATCATCGTAGTCCATACCACCGGCATGCCGGCCTGTTCCAGCAGCCGCATCGGATACCAGATAAGCCCCCACATCGCGGCAGAGAACAGAATGGCACTGACGGCCAGGGAATATTCTTTATTGCTTGATGAAATCATGGTGCCACGTTATACCACGTCAGCTGGCTAACCCGTTATAATAGTCTGATTTTTCATTCATCTCTGGTCACTATGAATCCGGAACTGACAAAACTGCATCCCTATCCTTTTGAAAAACTGGCGCAGCTGAAACAAGGTTGTCATCCGCCGGAAGACCTGCCGCATATTGCGCTTTCAATCGGTGAACCCAAACATCCGACGCCGGGATTTATTACCGAAGCCGTCATTACCCATCTACATGGGCTATCAAGCTATCCCACCACCGCCGGCAGCAACGAACTGCGTCACGCGATTGCGACCTGGCTGGATCAGCGCTTTCAACTGGATGGTCATATCAATGCGATGACCCAGGTTTTGCCGGTCAACGGCACCCGTGAAGCGCTGTTTGCCTTCGCCCAGGCAGTGATTGACCGCAGCCAGCAGCCACTGGTTGTGATGCCCAATCCCTTCTATCAGATATATGAAGGCGCAGCTATTCTAGCCGGCGCCGAACCGTTTTATCTGAACTGCCATGTCGATAATGGCTTTATTCCGGATTTTGACAGCGTCAGCGAAGACACCTGGCAGCGCTGCCAACTGTTATACATTTGCAGTCCCGGCAACCCGACCGGGGCGGTGATTGATGAAGCAACATTGCAGCGCCTGATCGAACTCGCCCACCAGTATGACTTTGTGATTGCTGCCGACGAGTGCTATTCAGAAATCTATCACGATGAAGACCAGCCTCCGGTCGGTCTGCTTCAGGCCGCTTACACTGGTGGTTATACCGATATGAGCCGCTGCGTGGTATTCCACAGCCTGTCCAAGCGCTCTAATGCGCCCGGACTTCGCAGCGGTTTTGTCGCCGGCGACGCGGCCATACTGAAACAGTTTCTGCGTTACCGCACCTACCATGGCTGTTCCATGCCGCCGGCGACACAGGCAGCTTCCATTTCAGCCTGGAATGATGAAGCCCATGTCGCGCATAACCGCGAACTTTACCGCGAAAAATTCGAGGCGGTGCTGGAGATTTTGTCCCCGGTGATGAAGGTCTCGATGCCTGAAGCCGGTTTTTACCTGTGGGCGGAAACCCCGGTGGCTGATACCGAATTTGCCCGCCAGCTGTTTGAACAGCAGAATGTCACCGTTTTGCCGGGCAGTTATCTGGGCCGTGATACGGCCGAAGGTAACCCGGGTGCCAATCGCGTGCGCATGGCCCTGGTGGCCCCGCTGGAAGAATGTATTGAGGCTGCCAACCGCATCCGCAGCCTGATCGAACAATTAAATTAAATCAATGGAGAACCTCATGAGCGATATTCAGAATATTTCACATATACACAT
>JABURN010000133.1 GCA_014762585.1 Methylophaga sp. | reverse complement strand
AAATAACAGCATTCGTGGGAGACAAAGATTTCCATTGGCACAGTAATACTTGCCGTTGCGGCTATTATCCTGGCCTTTATCTGATTATCGGAATGCAGCCCACTATTCAGGAAGCCCGCGCGTTTGGTCTTGCAGAACTGAACGGTTCTCTCAGCCCGGATGTCGATGTCCAGTATCTGCTCTGTCATGTGCTGGTGTGTCATCCAACCCGCTTGATGACCTCTCCGGAAGCAGAACTCACCGAGGCGCAATGGCAGCAGTTTGCGGCGCTGATAGCCAGGCGAAAGCAGGGCGAACCGGTTGCCCACCTTATCGGCAGCCGTGGTTTCTGGAGTCTGGAACTGGAGGTAGATAATTCCACACTGATTCCGCGGCCCGATACCGAATTACTGGTGTCGTTGTCTCTGCCTAAACTCCAGGACGGTATGACCGCGGCCGATCTGGGAACCGGTAGCGGTGCCATTGCCCTGTCACTTGCCATAGAAAAGCCGGGCGTGCAGTTTGTCGCCACCGATTTGCAGTTTGCCGCGCTCAAACTGGCCAAGAAAAATGCCTTGAAACATGATCTCAACAATGTCAGCTTTGTGCAGACATCCTGGCTGGGCGGTTTTCAGCCCGGCTGGTTTGATTTGATTGTCTCTAATCCACCCTATATTCGTGCTGATGACCCGCATTTGCTACAGGGCGATGTGCGTTTTGAACCACGCACTGCCCTGGTTTCCGGCGCTGATGGCATGGATGATATCCACAGGATTACGGCGCAGTCAGTGCAATGTCTCAAGCCGGGAGGCTGGCTGCTGATTGAGCATGGTTATGATCAGTCGCAGCGGGTACAGGATTGTCTCAGGCTGGCGGGCTTTGAGCAGATCAGCGCACATCAGGACTTTGGCGGCCAGGACAGGGCGGTGATGGGACAATGGCCGGTGGCCGACTGAGATGTCTTACCTGCCTTGCCAGCGTTATAATATCGGTTTGAATCAACAATATTGCCGATGAACGACGATCAACTGCTACGTTACAGCCGCCATATTCTTCTGCCGCAGGTCGATATAAAAGGTCAGCAGAAACTGCTGGATGCGCATGTCATGATTGTCGGGCTGGGAGGACTGGGCTCGCCGGTGGCGACTTATCTTGCCGCCGCCGGGGTGGGCCGCCTGACTCTGGTTGATGATGACCATGTGGAATTATCCAATCTGCAGCGGCAAATCGTGCACAGTGAAGCGCAGATTGGAAACAGCAAAGTCAGTTCTGCCGCGCAGCGGCTGAAGGCCATTAACGCTGATGTTGAGTTAAATCTGATTGACCGACGGATGGATAAGGCGGGATTGCTTGATGCCACGCAAACTGTCGATGTGCTGGTGGATTGCAGTGATAATTTCGCCACCCGCTTTCTGCTTAACGAAGTCAGCAAGCAGCAGCGTTTGCCACTGGTCTCGGGGGCAGCCATCCGTTTTGAAGGTCAGGTGACTGTCTACGACCCACGCCAGCCCGGCATGCCCTGCTATCGCTGTCTCTATCAAGACAAGGGTGAACTGGAAGAAACCTGCTCTGAGAGTGGCATTCTGGCCCCGATTCTGTCGATTATCGGTGGCGTGCAGGCAGTAGAAACCGTCAAGCTTCTGATGGGGCTGGGTGAGAGTCTGGCCGGACGCTTACTGATTCTGGATGCGCTCAGCATGAGCTGGCGCGAAATCAAAATGAAGCAGGATCCGACTTGTCCTGTATGTCAAAAAGCAGAGTAAACAATGACAAAAACAACGGTTCAAATTCCCAGAACGCTGGCGAATCAGCTTCTGCATCAGGCGCAACTGTCGCCATCTCAGGAAGTCTGTGGCCTGGTAGGGCAGCGTGAGGAACAATGCGAATGTTACCCGATTGAAAATGTTGCAACGGATGCCAGTGTGCTGTTTGCGCTCAATGCCAGTGAACAATTGGCCGCTTTCAAGAGCATGAAAGAAAAAGGGCAGCAGTTATTTGCCATTTATCACTCTCATCCCAGCAGTCCGCCGGTGCCTTCGCAGATTGATATTGAGGACAGCCACTACAGCGATGCCCTGTATCTGATAATCTCCCTCAACACTAAGGGCGTGTTGGAAATGCGCGGTTTTTATCTGAAAGACGGAAAACCTGAGGAAGTTGAACTGATTTTATGAGCCGAGAACTGACAAAACCGGACCTGGAACAATCTGCACAGATTGCGCTGGAAGAGGCAAAAAAACGGGGGGCCACCGCCGCCGAAGTGGGCCTGAGCCAGAGTAAAGGACTGTCAGTGACCGTGCGTCAGCGTGAAGTCGAGACGCTGGAACACAACAACGATACCGGGCTGGGTATCACGGTGTTTTTCGGTCAGAGCAAAGCCTCATCCAGTACCTCCGATTTGAGTTTGCCGGCGATTCGTGAAGCGGTGGAAGCAGCCTGTAATATCGCCCGTCATACCCAGGCAGATGAAGCAGCCGGTCTCGCGGATGCCGATTTGATGGCCACAGAGTTTCCGGAACTGTCGCTGTATCACCCCTGGGATTTGAGTGTAGAAAAAGCCATTGAACTGGCCACCGAGTGTGAAGCTGCCGGACTGGATGCGGATGACAGAATCAGCAACTCGGAAGGCGCCACTGTCAGCAGTCACAGTGGTAAGAGGATCTACGCCAACAGCCATGGTTTTCTCGGTGTCACCGACAGCACCCGTCACAGTATCTCGGCCAGTCTGATCGCCAGAGACGGCCGTGGCATGCAGCGTGATTTCTGGTATGACATGGCGCGTGATGTGGCAGATCTCGACAGTGTGGCACATGTCGGTCTCAGAACAGCACAGCGCACGCTGGCAAGACTGGGCGCCGGCGAAGTCAAAACCGGCAGTTACCCGGTGATTTTTGCAGCGGAAGTAGCGCCGTCCCTGTTTGGTCAGTTGATCGCCGCTATCCGTGGTGGGGCGCTGTATCGCAATGCCTCTTTTTTGCTGGATAAAAAAGGCGAGCAGATTTTCCCTGACTTTATTCATATTCATGAACAACCGCACCTGGCAAAAGCGCTGGGTAGTGCGGCATTTGATGCCGAAGGGGTTGCCACCCGTAACCGCGATATCATCAGCCATGGGGTGCTGCAGGACTATGTGCTGGACAGTTATGCTGCACGCAGACTGGGGCTGACAACCACGGCCAATGCCGGTGGTGTGCACAATCTCACTATCGACAGTACCTGCGATGCGGATTTTGATGAGCTGGTCAAACGCATGCACAAAGGCATTATCGTCACTGAGACCATGGGCATGGGCGTCAATATCGTGAATGGTGATTATTCACAGGGCGCGGCCGGCTTCTGGGTTGAAAACGGAGAAATCCAGTACCCGGTCGATGAGTTCACCATTGCCAGCAACCTGCAGGACATGTTTATGGGGCTGCAGGCGGTAGGCAGTGATGTCGATGTCAGAGGCAATACCCGATGTGGTTCGGTGTTGCTGGATAAGATGATGATCGCCGCAGCCTGAGGCTCAGGACCGCCGGTAAAAGGCCGTTATCACCGCCGTGATATCGGTCAGTTCCAGCAGCCCCAGCAAATGACTGAGCTGCTGGCGAATACTTGCCACCTTGTGCGCCCGCTGTGGCCGCCATTGTAGCAACTCTGTCATTAAATCAGCTTGCTGTTCAGCATCCTGATTTTTAATGGCTGTTAATTGTGCTGTAAAGACTTTGAAATTGCTGGCCGCCAGTCCACGCTGGATAAACAGCGCTTTGTCACGCGCGTTCAGAAAGTCTTCTTCAAAAGCCAATATCCATTGCTCATTCTGAGTTTTATAAGCATACAAGGCAGTGCTGATGCAACCGGACTGGCTGTTATTCAGCTGTTTCAATTGCTCGGCCAGTCTTAATGGTTCTGAGTTCAGTGTCTGCCATAAGCCATGCTCTGTAGCAGCATGGTTGGCCTGCGTCTGCCCGACAAGCTGAATATGTCGTTGACCTTCGCCGTCAAACCCCAGAAACAGGGGGATAGTCTCCAAAGTCGGCATTAGCATCTGACTGTAGAGACGGCTCTGCGCGGTTTTGATCTTGTCATCTCTATTGGCGTTGAGTTTTTCCTGATTCTTTTTTATGACCCAGTCAAAAAACTGGTTCAGGCTTTCCGGGCAGTTGTTTTTTACCCTCTGCAGGCCCAGTCTCAGCGAGCCCTGCCAGTAAAGTGTATTTCTGACTTCGTAGGGAATGGCGCTTAGTTTGATTTTATCGGTCAGGGTCTGCCAGCGCTCGAAATCTATCAGCAGGCGTTGGTTCATCCTGATACCGCTGTCCGCCGGCAAACTGATCGCCAGGCCATCGGCAGAGGCATCCAGGGTATTAATGGACCACTGCTGCTCACCGGCTCTGACTGTCACCGGTGTACGGATGTAATAACGGGCCTTGTCTCGCTGGATATAGGCATCCAGCGTTTCCGGCGTGAGACTGGCGTTATCGATAAACAGTCTGAGTGTCTGCAGATTGTTGAGTTGTGTGGCGCTCACCTTGTCGCCCGGCATGATGTGCTGCATGGCCGGTTGCAGATCGGTGACGCTCACCCGGCGTTGAATCCGGCCGGCACGGTACAGGCACTGCCGGCTTAGCTCCTGATCCACTTCGGCAATATCAGCCGCAGCAGACTGGGCTGCCGATTTGTCGATGCTGACCGCGCTGGCCTGCAGTAACAGCAGGCGGCTGGCTGGTTGCGCCAGGTGCCAGTTGAGGAGTTTTCTGACCGCATCGGTTTGAGCCAGAGGGGCACTGAAGCTCTGTTGCTGATCAAAAGCGGTGATAACCGCAGCGGCACCTTTTGCCAGGGGCATTAACGGCAGTTTTTGCAGCCAGTCGGTCTGTGATTCTTGCCAGCCTGCCAGCGTTTCCCGTGCCGGTGGCATCAAATGAAAAGCGAGCAGTGGCTCCGGGCTATCGGCCTCACCCAGCCACAGGATGGGGGCGCTCAACCGGGTCATCCACAGACGCTGATAAAAACGGCCCTGCAGGTTGATAATCTCATTATCGACATCCTGTTGACGCTGGCCAGCCTGCGATTCCAGCCACTGCTGCAGCCAGTTTGCAAATTCATCCTGATCATCACTCACACGGCTTAATACCGCTGTGGTGTGATGACTGTCATGCTCCAGTTTGATGACCCGATAGTGGAGAGGGTCAAACAGCTCCCCGTTATGCTGCTGAAAATCGATAAAGCTGACTGATAACTCATCCTGCAGTTGCAGCGAATAACTGCGACGCAGGGAGACGCGAATCGCATTCAGAGCGATATCAATGGTGTGGCCATGGTAAAGCACATCATCAAGCCGAAGTTCTACCGGCGTACTGTAGACAATTCGGGCTTCACTTCGCTCAATCGCTTTATCCAGAGACAGTCTTGGAGGCTCCTGTTCAGGCCCGGTTGTCGATTCCTGGCTGGGCGTCAGTTGTTTCAACGCTTTGAACAGAGCCTCGAAGACGCCCACCGTGTAGCGACCGTCAAAGCGGCTCATCAGTTGTTTGACCAACAGATAAGCGCGGTCATCCAGATAATGCACGCGGCCACCAAATTCATAGGCCTGACACTCACCGGGCACTTTACCGCGGAGATCGATGATACGGAGGCAGTCTTTATTCAGCCGTTGCCTTTCCAACTCCTGCAGAAATGCCTGGTTTTGCTGCTTACGGTCAGGAAGTTCGGCCATAAGTGAGTTTAGGAGCGGTGAAACTCGGCTGGCGTTTTGGCACGGATGCTGAGTGCGTGGATCCGGCTTTGCATCAAATCGCCTACTTCCGTGTAAACCAGCTTGTGCCGTTGAATCAGCGATAAGCCCTCAAAAGCCTCGCTGACAATTAGCAGGTTGTAATGACCTCCACCGGTGTTACCGGCATGTCCGGCATGGCTGGCACTGTCATCTTCAATTTCAATCAGTTCCGGCGCGAGTGTCTGCAGCGCCCGTTCAATGGCATCGACGGTACTCATGGCAACACTTTCTTGAATGGTTTGACGGTGACATTGGCGTAGACATCAGCATCGATATAAGGGTCTGCCTGGGCCCAGGTTTCGGCAGCAGCCAGATCGGCAAATTCGGCCACCACCAGACTGCCAGTGAAACCATCCTGGCCCGGGTCTTCACTGTCGACAGCAGGGTGCGGGCCGGCCAGAATTAAGCGGCCTTCATCCTGCAGGGCTTTTAATCTTTCCAGGTGTGCCGGTCTTGCTTCAAGACGGCGGGGCAGGCTGCCAGGTTTGTCTTCACTGATGATCGCATAAAGCATGGGCATGATAGGTCCTACTTGGGTACTTCAGTCGCGTGACGTGCAAGATAAACCGACTGAGCAATGATAAATACAATGGTCAGGCCCAGCATGCCAAACAGTTTGAAATTCACCCAGGTCGCTTCGTCATAATTAAAGGCGACATAGAGGTTGGCCAGGCCGGAACCGACAAAAAACAGAATCCAGGCCATATTAAGCCTGGACCAGACTTTATTGGGCAACTGGATATGCTGGGCCATCATTCTCTCCAGCAGCGACTTATCGGTGAACAGGTAGGCACCGATAAAGACCAGCGCGAACAGCCAGTTTACCGCGGTTGGTTTCCATTTGATGAAATCGGGGTTTTGCAGCCACAGCGTCAGGCCACCCAGCACTATCACCAGCACCAGAGTGACAAGGTGGGCACGCTCAACAGTTCGGTGTCGCAGCCAGGTGAAACTGACCTGGAACAGGGTCGCGACAATCATCACGGCAGTTGCAGCATAAATGCCGTCTACCTGCACCATTTCACCATTGAAACTGTATTCGCCACCACCGAGTTTGTAGGTGACAAAAAACAGCACAATCGGTAAAAAATCAAAAAACAGTTTCATTGAGAATTCAGTTAATTAGAGAACAGAAACATTCTATCGTAAAATGTCAGCTATGACCCAGTACGACCTACATACGCATTCAACCGCATCGGACGGTTCCTTAACCCCGACACAACTGGTGGCCCGCGCCAGCGAGCAGGGGGTGACACATCTGGCCCTGACCGACCATGACGGGACAGAAGGACTGGATGAAGCAAGCACAGCGGCTGAGCAATATGGCATCACGCTGATTCCCGGTGTCGAAGTCTCCGTCAGTTGGCATGGGGCGACGGTACACATCGTCGGTCTGCAACTGGATCAGCAAAACCAGGCTCTGCAGTCAGGCCTCGGTGCATTACGTGACTATCGTCGCGAACGTGCCAGGAAAATTGCTGACAAGCTGGAGAAAGCCGGTATTCCCGGTGCGTTGGAAGGCGCTGCTCAGTATGCCTCCGAGACCATGCTGGGAAGGCTGCACTTTGCACGCTTCCTGGTTGAAAAAGGCCACGCCAGGGATATGAAAGATGTCTTCAATCGCTTTCTGGTCAAAAACAAACCCGGTTATGTCAGCGGCGACTGGGCGACGCTGGAGCAGGCGGTGACTTGGATCCGTGAAGCGGGGGGACAGGCGGTGATTGCCCACCCCGCCCGTTATAAAATGACCAACAGCAAGCGTCGGCGGCTGGTCGCTGAATTCAAATCTTTGGGCGGTGAGGCGATTGAAGTCTCCTCCGGTAACCAGCATCCCGAAGAAGTGCGGGTCATGGCTAAACTGGCGGAAGAGTTCGAGCTGTTGGCTTCCTGTGGTTCTGATTTTCACAGCCCGGACAATAACTGGATTGAGCTGGGTAAAATGACGACAATGCCACCTTTTGTGACACCGGTATGGACGCAGTGGCAATAAGCGGGCAGGCTGTCGCTACAACAACAAGAAAAAAGAGAGAGACATGAGTCAGTATTTCCAGATCCATCCTGAAAACCCGCAACTTCGCCTGATTAAACAGGCCTGCAAAATCATCCGTGATGGCGGCCTGGTGGTCTATCCCACCGACTCCGGTTATGCGCTGGGCTGTTATATCGGGGACAAGAATGCGATGGAACGGATCCGCCGGCTGCGGGATCTGGATTCCGACCATAACTTTACGCTGGTTTGCCGCGATCTGTCTGAGTTGTCGACCTACGCGAGATTCAACAATGCCGTGTTCCGGCTGCTCAAGGCCTACACGCCCGGCCCCTATACCTTTATTCTGCCGGCTACCAAAGAGGTTCCGCGTCGTCTCAAGCACGCCAAGAAAAAATCGATTGGTCTCCGCATTCCAACCCATCCGATTGCATTGGCCTTACTGGAAGAACTGAACGAGCCCCTGATGAGTTCAACGCTGATTCTGCCCGGTGATGAGATGCCGATGACTGAGGCGATGGATATCGAAGAAGCGATCGGTAAACAGGTTGACCTGATTATAGATGGCGGTGCCTGTGGCGCCGAGCCGACTACGGTGGTGGAATTCATCGACGACTTGCCGGAAGTGGTTCGTATCGGCATGGGAGACCCTGCCCCGTTCCAGGGCTGATATGGGCTGGTGGATTGCAGGACTGAGCCTCAGTCTACTGGTCGGCATCGGCCTGTTCCATGCCCGTGCTGACTGGGGCGGGGCCCATGTGAACTGGCTGGATGGCTGGACCCGCTTGATATGTCGCTATCTGCACGGCCTCAAACCTGAGCACAAGCTTGACTTGCCCGCGACCGGCCCGGCCATCGTGGTGGCCAATCACGTGTCCGGCCTGGATCCTTTATTGCTGATCGCGGCCAGCTGCCGGCCGTTACGCTTTTTGATTGCGACCGAGGAATATCAGCGTCCGGTTTTACACTGGATATTTAAACTGGCGGGTTGTATTCCGGTGGATCGTAAAGGCCGGCCTGAACAGGCACTGCGCACCGCCAGACGGGCTTTAGAGCAGGGTGAGGTCATCGCCCTGTTTCCACACGGCAAGATTCATCTCGACAGCGATCCGCCCAGACCCATCAAGGGTGGGGTGGTTCGTCTCGCAGCCTGGACCGGCGCGCCGGTTTATCCTGTGCGCATCGATGGTGTCAGAGCTGAAGGCCAGGTTTTTCTGGCTCCATTTACACCCGACCGTGTCAGGTTGACTTCTCATCCTCAAATGCAAATAACTGAGCCAGCCTCCAAGACCAGTCTGGAACAGATTCAAGAGGCAATCGAAACACCCGCTCCAGCTAATTTAAGACGCTAAATACTGTTTGCATTGTGCACAACAGACATGTCATATTCGCAGCAACACCAAATGCAGGTTAGCTGAGTGAAGACATTGTTATCTTCCATTCGACCACATTCACTTTTA
>JABURN010000008.1 GCA_014762585.1 Methylophaga sp. | reverse complement strand
GCCGCAAAAGGTGCTCGATAGCCGCAAACTCGGCTGTATCAATGTACGTGCCTCACTGGTGCCGCGCTGGCGCGGTGCTGCCCCCATCCAGCGAGCAATTCTGGCCGGTGATACAGAAAGCGGTGTCGGCATCATGAAGATGGAAGCCGGACTCGATACCGGGCCGGTACTGCTGGAAGCCCGCTGCCCTATCAATGATTCTGATACCGCACAGGACTTACATGATCGTCTGGCGGCACTGGGCGCTGAAACTTTGCTGCAGAGCCTGAGTGACATCGAAACCAAATTGAACCAGGCCAAGCCTCAGGACGACAGTCAGTCCACTTATGCGAAAAAGCTGGACAAACGGGAAGCGCTGATTGACTGGCAGCAGGCCGCTGCCCAGATCCTGCGACAAATCAATGCCTTCAATCCCTGGCCGGTTGCCCAGACTCAATGGCACAGCGACACCATGCGGGTCTGGAAAGCCTCGCTGGGAGAAAGAATCCGCAGTGGTCAGCCCGGCGAAATTATCGCTGTCAGCAAGCAGGGTCTGGATGTGCAGACCGGCGATGGCATTCTGCGAATCACTGAAATACAGATGCCCGGCAAACGCGCGATGCAAGTGCAGGATTTTCTCAATGCCAACAGCATAAGCGTGGGTGACATCCTTGGCTAAAACCTCCGCCCGCAGTGTGGCCGCCCAGGTGCTGGCCGCCGTGATATCAGAACAACGCTCGCTCACTGCGGTGCTGGCTGAACACATCAAGCTAGTCGAGGAGCGCGATCGCGGCTTCTGTCAGCAACTCTGCTATGGCGTGATCCGCTGGCAGCCCCGCCTCACACTGATAGCAGACAAACTGCTGAAGAAACCGCTCAAGCATAAAGATACCGATATCCAAGCTCTGCTGCTGATTGGTCTGTATCAATTAAGTGAATTAAAAACGCCGCCTCACGCCGCGATATCTGAAACCGTCAATGCCGCCAAACAACTGGGTAAACAATGGGCCGGCGGGCTGCTCAATGCCTGCCTGCGTAATTACCAGCGCCAGCAAAACGAAATCGATGCTGCTATTGAGACTGACAAGCAAGCGATCTACGCCCACCCACCATGGTTGTTAGAGCGTTATCAACTGGACTGGCCCGAACAGTGGCAGCAGATTTGTGAAGCCAATAACCAGCAACCACCGATGATGCTACGTGTGAACAAACAGCAAAACGACCGTGACAGCTACCTGCAATTACTGGCAGCTGAAGGCATTGAAGCCCGGGCAATGGATGCCGGCAATGAGGCCGTTCTTCTGACAAGCCCCTGTGATGTGCATAAACTGCCCGGCTTCTTCGAGGGCATGGCATCGGTACAGGATGGCGCTGCTCAACTGGTCGCCGACCTTCTTGATATTCAGCCTGGCCAGCGTATTCTTGATGCCTGCGCTGCCCCCGGCGGTAAAACCGGTCATATTCTGGAACAAGCCCCGGACAATCAGGTTATCGCCCTCGATATTTCTGATATACGGCTGGAATCTATCGCCGAGAATCTGTCGCGGCTGAATTTATCCGCCTCCCTGGCTGCAGCCGATGCCGCTGATACCGGCCTGTGGTGGGATGGTGAAGCCTTTGATCGCATCCTGATCGATGCCCCATGCACCGGCAGCGGTGTGATTCGGCGTCATCCCGATATCAAACTGCTGCGAAGGCCCGAAGATATTGACCAGCTGGCCGCGACGCAGCAACAAATAATGGATAATCTGTGGCCGTTGCTGAAACCGGGCGGTCTGATGGTTTACACTACCTGCTCTGCTTTCAAACAAGAGAACGAGCAGCAAATTGAAGCGTTTCTGCAACGACATCCGGATGCCGGCGAGGTCAGGCCTGACAGACCGCCAGCGCAGCCGCGCCCGTTCGGCTTCCAGCGCCTGCCCGGCGATGATGTCATGGATGGCTTTTATTATGCCTGCCTGCAGAGACGCTAAACATTACTTACGATTGCTTGCCTTATTGCTGTTAGGCTTCAGCAGCCTGGCACACGCCACCATTTTCAGCGTCAACAATCCCAGTGTGCACCAAATCGGTAATGGTTATGTGCTCAATGCACAGATAGATTATCCACTCACTCCCCGTGTTATTGAAGCCTTGCATAACGGTGTCCCCATCACCTTCTTTCAGGAACTGAAACTGGTAGAAAGCTTCCCCATTCTGGGTCGGTTCTGGCAATGGGAAACCAAACTCTGGCAAACCCGTCTGCATTATGAACTTCGCTATCACGCCCTGTCAGAGCAGTATGTACTGAAAGCCCTGGAAACTGACGATCAGCAGAATTTTCCACATATCGAAGGCGCGTTGCAGGCTCTGGGAAATATTCAGGATTTGAGCCTGCCACCGGAATACACACAGGAAACAGCCGACCTGTTACTGCTGATACGTAGTGGTCTGGATTTAAGTGCATTACCGACACCGATGCGTCCCGGCGCCATGATTTCCAGTAAATGGCAGTTAACCAGCCCCTGGGTCAGAGCAGTATGGCCTTAGCCTTTATCAAGCGCCTCAGCTCGGGCACCGCCCCCTACTTCTCACTGGCTTTGCTGCTGCTGGCAATGGCCTGGCTGCTCAGTGCCGCCACTCAGGACAGTTCCAAACTCAATGATCTGTTCCTGGTGATTTTTGGCATCGGCCTGCTGTGCCTGTTGCTGCTGGCCGCGATTCTGGCCCGCAGTCTGTACCGGCTGTATCGGGACTTTAAACGCCATGAAGCCGGCTCCCGGCTCACCGTCAGGCTGGTCAGCCTGTTTGTACTTCTGATCCTAGTGGCGACCACCATTGTCTATGGCTTTTCAATACACTTCCTGCACCGGGGTATCAACAGCTGGTTTGATGTCAAAATCGAGCAGGCACTGAATGATTCGCTGGAATTGAGCCGGACTTCTTTCGGTATCCGGATGCGGACTTTGTTACGTCAGACCCGGATGATGGCCGGCGTGCTCAGTGAGCTACCGGACTCCGAGCTGTCGCACAGCCTGCGCGATCTCAATAATTTGAGTGGCGCGCTGGAAGTCAGTATCTGGGGCATGGACGGCACACCGGTTGCCTCCAGTATCGAAACCCCGACCATCATGGTCCCGGACCGACCCAATGACAGCATTATCAGTCAGTTGCTGCAGGGTGAAGACTATATCGGCCTGGATCCGACCCAGAACGACGACTTACGGCTGCGGGCCACCGTTCGTATTCCCCGCCAGTCGGTGCTCGCCGAAGAGCGCATGCTGAATGTCTTGTTCCCTATCAATGACCGGCTCAGCGATCTGGGGGAAACGGTACAGGCTGCCTACACCGACTACAAAGAACTCAGCTATCTGCGTAAGCCGCTGATCACAGTGTTTACGCTCAGTCTCAGCCTTATCGTGTTTCTCACCATCCTGGTGTCCATCTGGTTTGCGGTGTGGATTTCACGGCGAATTGTTGAACCGTTACAGGATCTCGCCGAAGGGACCCAGGCTGTCGCCTCCGGTAACTACAATATGCAGCTGACCGCCTCCGGGCATGATGAAATCGGCTTTCTGGTGCGTTCCTTTAATCAGATGACGCAACGTCTGACCCAGGCCCGTAACGCCTCGCAGCGCAGCCATCGGCTGCTGGGTCAACAAACCAGCTACCTGACCACCGTGCTTGGCAGCCTGTCCAGTGGGGTAGTCACCGTCGACAAACGCCTGTATCTGCACACCGCCAATAATGCCAGCAGCAAGATTCTGGGCGTCAATCTGCAGCAGCGACTGGAGAGCCCGCTATCCAAACTCGCTGGGCTCAACCGCAATATGCAGACCTTCTGCCAGATGATTGAAAACTGTGCCGGCAGAGGACTGAACTGGGAACAGCAGATTGAGATGCAGAAATCCAAGGGCAACCAGACCCTGATCTGCCATGGCACCCGTCTGCCCAATGAAGCAGGCTGGGTGGTGGTTTTTGAGGATATCACCGCATTACTGCAGGCACAGCGTCATGCAGCCTGGGGGGAAGTGGCACGGCGTCTGGCACATGAGATCAAGAACCCTTTAACGCCGATTCAGCTATCGGCCGAACGCTTGCAGAGAAAGTACGGCTCGCTGGTCCCGAGCGATCAGAGCGAAGGCCTCAACAAACTGACCGACACCATCGTTCAGCAGGTGGAAGCGATGAAGGAAATGGTCAACGAATTCTCCGAATATGCCCGTACGCCGGCGCTGCAACTGCAATGGCACTCTATCGGCCAGCTGATTCGCGAAGTGCTGACCATGTACCAGAGCAATCCCAACCATCAGTTTGCCCTGCTCAACAGCCGCGAGGATATCCAGGTCAGGGTTGATGCCAACCGTTTCCGTCAGGTGATGCACAATCTGTTGAAAAATGCGATCGAAGCCTGCGAAGATGCGGACTCACCGGTGGATATTGTTATCAGTTATCACCCGCTGGAGAGTCAGCAGCGGCAATGGCTGGAAATTCACATCCGTGATCACGGTCCCGGCATTCCTGATGACATCATTGATACACTGTTTGAACCCTACGCCACCACCAAGCACAAAGGCACCGGCCTGGGCCTGGCCATCGTCAAAAAAATCATCGAAGAACATGGCGGCGATGTCTGGGCCGAGAATCACGGACCGGAAGGAACAAGTATAATTATCAGATTACCTCTGGAGGAGCATCGCTCGTGAGTGCTGATAAACCGCTGATTCTGGTTGTCGATGATGAACCCGATATCCGGGAGCTGATCAAAGACATTCTGGAAGACGAAAATTATCAGGTCCAAATTGCTGCCAATGGCGAAGAGGCCAAAGCCGCATTCGACCAGCATCTGCCGGATCTGGTGCTGCTGGATATATGGATGCCCGATATCGACGGCATCTCCCTGCTGAAGGAGTTCAAGCAGCAGAATAAAGCCGTCACCATTGTCATGATGTCGGGTCACGGCACCATCGAAACCGCCGTAGAAGCCACGCGCCTGGGTGCGGCCGACTTTATCGAAAAGCCTTTGTCGATGGCCAAGCTGCTGCGCGGTGTTGAAATGGCACTGGAAAACCGCGCCAAACAGGCAGCGATTCAACGTGAACTGTCTCAGGTGCCGGTCGGTAAAAGCAGCCAGATGAGCCTGCTGCGCGAGCAGGTTGAGCGAATTGCGCGCCACGATATGCCCATTATGCTGGTGGGAGAACCGGGCGCTGGCAAACACTGCCTGGCGCATTACCTGCACAGCCTGGGCAATTTTGCCGATGGCAAATTTATCGAGGTCAGCCCGGAAAGCTTTCCGCTGGATAGTCTCAAAATCAAATCGCTGGCCAAGGGCAATTGCCTTTACATTAATGACCTGGCCCTGCTCAGTGATGAAGCCCAGGCGCTGCTGTTACATCTGCTGGAAAGCAAGCAACTGAGCGATTGTCAGTTGGTCTGTGCCACCCAGTATTCTCTGCAGAAAGCGGTCGATAACGAAGACTTTCTCGACAGCCTGCTATATCAGCTCAACAGCATCACCCTGGTCGTGCCGCCGTTGCGCGAGCATATCGAAGATATTCCCGAGCTGGTTCATCACTTTGTGGATCTGCAAACCACCCAGTCCGGTTTGCCCTATCGTCGCTTCAGCGTCGCCGCTCAGAATCGCCTGCGTAACCATGACTGGCCAGGCAACGTGCTGGAACTGAAGAATGTGATTCAACGCCTGCTGGTGCTGGGTGATGGTGATGATATTGATGTGGCGGATATCGAGCAGGCGCTGGAAACTGAAGCAGAGGCCGCCGCCGAAGGCGATGAAACTATCAATTTCGATCTGCCGCTGCGTGAGGCCCGTGAACAGTTCGAACGCATTTATCTGCTGCGCAAATTGCAGGAGACCGATGGCAATGTCGGTAAAGCGGCGAAACTCGCCGGCATGGAAAGAACGCATCTCTACCGCAAATTACGCTCTCTGGGTATCGATACCAAGCAAATCTAGGAAGGCACGATGAAAATTCTTATTCTGGGTGCGGGACAAGTCGGTGCATCGGTCGCGGCCACGCTGGCACGCGAGGACGATGATGTTACGTTGGTGGATACCAACAACAGCAACCTGCTGAAACTGCAGGATCACTACGATATCCAGACCATTCAGGGCGAAGCCTCGCATCCGGACGTGCTGGCACGTGCCGGTGCTGAGGATGCTGACTTGATTCTCGCCGTAACCAACAGCGATGAAACCAATATGGTCGCCTGTCAGATCTGTCATACGCTGTATAACACGCCCACCAAGATTGCCCGTATCCGCAATACCGGTTATCTGTCGACACCGCAGATTTTCGATAAGGAAAACCCGCAGGCGATACCCATCGATATGCTGATCAGCCCTGAGCAGATCGTGACTGAATACATTCAGCGTTTGATCAGCCACCCCAATGCGCTGCAGGTGCTGGATTTCTCTGAAGGCCGGGTGCAGCTGGTTGCCGTCAGAGCCGTTAATGGTGGGCCGCTGGTGGGTCATCCACTGCGCGACCTGAAACGCCATATTCCCAAAACTGAAACCCGGGTCGCGGCGATTTTCCGTGAGGGCAGACCGATTACCCCGACCGGCGATACCGTGATTCAGGTTGATGACGAAGTTTTCTTTATTGCCGCCAGTAAAGATATCCGTGCCGTGATGGGCGAACTGGGCCGGCTGGAAAAACCCTATCGCCGCATTATGCTGGCCGGCGGTGGCAATATCGGTGCCCGTCTCGCCAAAGCACTGGAAAAGCAATATCAAATCAAGCTGATTGAAGCCAATCCTGAGCGCGCCGAATACCTGTCGGAAGAACTGGCGGATACCATCGTACTGCTTGGCGACGTCGCCAATGAAGAGCTGTTGCTGGAAGAGGAAATCGACAAGGTCGACCTGTTCTGCGCCCTCACCAATGACGATGAGGCCAACATCCTGTCATCCATGCTCGCCAAGCGGCTGGGGGCGACCAAGGTGTTGTCCCTGATCAACCGCGCCGCCTATGTGGATCTGGTGGAAAGCGGCAGTATCGATATCGCGCTGTCGCCGCAGCAGGCCACTATCGGCAGTCTGCTGGCACATATCCGCCGCGGTGATATTGTGGCGGTGCACTCGCTGCGACGTGGCGCTGCAGAAGCGCTGGAAGCCATAGCTCACGGTGACAGCAGCTCCTCGATGGTAGTGGGTCGCCGTATCGATGAGATTGACCTGCCGCCAGGCACCACGATCGGCGCTATTGTGCGTGGGGAGGAAGTCATCGTCGCCCACCATGATACGATTATCGAATCCGAAGACCATGTGATCCTGTTCCTGGTCAATAAGCGCTATATTAAAGAAGTGGAACGCCTGTTCCAGGTTGGCTTTACCTTCTTCTAGAGGCGAGATGGAATCGAATCTGCAAAATTGCTTTCTGGTGGCGATGCCGGCGCTGAACGATACCTTTTTCTATCGCTCAGTCGTCTATCTCTGCGAACATGACCAGAATGGGGCCATGGGGCTGATTATCAACCGTCCCACCAAGGTCATGCTGGAAGAGTTGTTGTCGCATCTCAAGATTGAAAACGACAGCGACTACATCAAAAATACCCCCGTCCTGTTCGGCGGTCCGGTTCAGAAAGGCCAGGGTATGGTCATTCACGACCAGGCTGAGGCCGGTTGGAAGTCCAGTCTAAAGCTCACTGACAATATTTTCCTGACCACCTCTACCGACATCCTAGAAGCCATAGGCACCGAGCAGGGACCGGAACATGCCCTGGTTACCCTGGGCTATGCCGGCTGGGGCGCCGGTCAGCTGGAGCAGGAACTGGCCGATAACAGCTGGCTCACGGTACCGGCCAACCGGGATCTCCTGTTTGATACACCGGCCGATGAGCGCTGGCAGGCCGCCGCCCGCTTGCTGGGCATTGATATCAACCTGATGTCCAACAGCAGCGGCCACGCATGACTGCAGCCAGAACCATTTTGGGTTTTGACTTCGGCATGAAAAATATCGGTATTGCCGTCGGCCAGGAACTGACTCGAACCGCCAATCCGCTGACAGCGATCAAAGCCCGTGACGGTATCCCTGACTGGGATCAGATAGCTAAGCTGCTCAGTGAATGGCAACCGGCCTTATTAATTGTGGGACTGCCGCTCAATATGGACGGCACCGAGCAGGAAATGACCGCAGCAGCGCGCCGCTTCGGTAATCGCCTGCACGGACGCTTTCAGCTGCCGGTAGAATGGCAGGATGAACGACTCAGTACCTATGAGGCACTGGACCATCTCGGGATCCGCAGTAAAATGGACTCTCGACAGCGTAGCGACGTCGATCAGTTATCGGCACAACTCATCCTTCAATCATGGCTGAATCAACAATGACCACCGCACTCACTCAAACACAGGTTCAGGATCTGCTGAAAAACATGGCCGCAGATATCGATAAGCGACTCGGCGACCGCCATCCGCTCCTCATCGGTATTCATACCGGCGGGGTCTGGGTTGCCAGGGCACTGCAGGACATTCTGGGACCGGAATTCTTTGAGGCCTCTCTCGGCACCCTGAACATTGCCTATTATCGCGATGATTTCACCCGCATCGGCATGCATCCGCAGGTCACTCCTTCCGACCTGCCTTTCAGTGTCGATGGTCGCCACCTGCTACTGGTTGATGATGTGCTGCACAGCGGCCGCACCACCCGTGCCGCCCTCAATGAGATCTTCGACTACGGCCGCCCCGCCAGCGTCACCCTGGCGGTGTTGATTGAGCGCAATGGCCGTGAACTGCCGATTCAACCGGATATCATCGGTAAATCGCTGGAGCTGGATAAAGATCAGCAAATCAAACTGGTCAACAAGGATGGGCTGCAACTGGAATACCGCACCAAGGGAGTGGTGAATGAAGAATAACCAACTGACCGACAGCGGCCAGCTGCGCCACTTCCTGACCATCGAAGGACTGAAAAAGCCGCTGCTGACCGAAATCATGGATCGTGCCGAACAGTTCTCCGGCATTACGCACCGTCAGGTCAAAAAAGTGCCGATCCTGCGCGGTAAAACCATTGTTAACCTGTTTTTTGAGAACTCGACCCGCACCCGTTCGACCTTTGAGCTGGCCGCCAAACGCCTGTCAGCCGATGTGATGAACTTCAATATCAGTACCTCAGCCACCTCCAAAGGTGAAAGCCTGCTGGATACCCTGCATAACCTGGAATCGATGCACAACGACAAGTTCGTGGTCCGTCAACACAAGCACGACGCGGCAGAAACCATCGACAAGCATGGCGCCCCCAATTACTAGCTGACCACCCGCGACTCCGCGTTCATTGCCACCA
>JABURN010000217.1 GCA_014762585.1 Methylophaga sp. | reverse complement strand
GGAAAGCCAGCAGCTGGCGAACTGGACATAAGGCTGTATGTGAGTTCGTAATAATGAATTCGAGCAACTCACCCGCTACATCTATAAAGGGTCTACCGTCACCATTACCGACTAAAGAGTCGTTAAATTCCTGCTTCAGGTATTTGAATTTGGTAGAATAATGCCACTTTCTGTTTGACCCTCCCGAGGACCTGATGCAAGCCGCTCCCGACCTGTTTTCCTATCGTAAATTCTGGGCTCACCGTTTTGGTATTGCGCCCGAATTGCCGATGTCGCGTGAAGAAATGGATGCGCTGGGCTGGGATTCCTGCGACATTATCATCGTTACCGGTGATGCTTATGTTGACCACCCCAGCTTCGGGATGGCCCTGATCGGGCGTCTGCTTGAATCTCATGGTTTTCGTGTCGGCATTATTTCTCAGCCCGACTGGACCAGCGCTGAGGATTTTCAGAAGCTGGGCAAGCCCAACCTGTTTTACGGGGTCACCGGTGGCAATATGGATTCGATGGTCAACCGTTACACCTCAGACCGCAAAATCCGCAGTAATGATGCCTATACCGCCGGTGGTGAGGGTGGAAAACGCCCCGATCATAGTGTTGTGGTTTACAGTCAGCGTTGTCGTGAAGCCTACAAAGGTGTGCCGGTCGTTATTGGTGGCATTGAAGCCAGCCTCCGCCGTATTGCCCATTACGACTACTGGTCGGAAAAAGTGCGTCATAGCGTTTTGATGGATTCCAAAGCCGACCTGCTGGTTTATGGCAATGGTGAACGCCAGGTAGTGGAAATTGCACATCGTCTGGCCGCCGGGGAAGCGGTGAAAGACCTCACCGACATTCGTGGTACCGCCTACATGACCAAGCACGGTCATAGAGAAGGGTGGTGGGAGAAAGACTCCACCTCGGTTGATACCCCCGGCAAGCTCAATCCGCCGATTGATCCCTATCAGATGCAGACTGAAGCCAGCTGTGCCGAGGAAAAAGCCCGCACAGAACAGGAAAAAGCGGAACAACCTGCAGGCAATGTGATTAAGATCCACCGGGTCTCACCGCGAAATGCCGATAAAACCGTAATTCGACTGCCGGCCTACAATCAGGTCAAGGATGATCCTGTTACCTATGCCCATACCTCACGCATCCTGCACCTGGAAACCAATCCGGGGAATGCTCTGGCACTGGTGCAGCAACATGGAGACCGCGATGTCTGGCTTAATCCGCCACCGATTCCATTAACGACCAAGGAAATGGATGCAGTCTTTGATTTGCCCTATAGCCGCGTGCCGCATACTACCTACGGCAAGATGAATATCCCGGCTTACGAGATGATTCGTTTCTCAGTCAATATCATGCGTGGCTGTTTTGGTGGCTGTACCTTCTGTTCGATTACCGAGCATGAGGGACGCATCATTCAGAGCCGAAGCGAAGATTCGATTATCAAGGAAGTGGAAGCGATTCGTGACACCACGCCCGGTTTTACTGGCGTGATTTCCGATCTGGGCGGCCCCACCGCCAATATGTATCGTCTGGCTTGTAAAGATGAGGAAATTGAAGCCAGTTGTCGTCGACTGTCCTGCGTTTATCCCGGCGTCTGCAAAAACCTGAATACCGATCACACGCCACTGATTAATCTCTACAAGCGTGCACGCTCATTGCCGGGCATCAAGAAAGTTCTGATTGCTTCCGGTCTGCGGTATGACCTGGCTGTTTTGTCGCCGGAATACGTCAAAGAACTGGTCACACATCATGTCGGCGGCTATCTTAAAATCGCCCCGGAGCACACGGAAGAAGGGCCCCTGTCGCAGATGATGAAGCCGGGCATCGGTACTTACGACAAGTTCAAACAGATGTTTGATAAGTATTCTAAGGAAGCGGGTAAAGAACAGTATCTGATTCCTTATTTCATTGCTGCCCACCCGGGCACTACTGATGAAGATATGATGAATCTGGCGATCTGGCTGAAACGCAACGGTTTCCGAGCCGATCAGGTACAGGCCTACCTGCCGTCACCGATGTCCGCAGCGGCGGCCATGTATCACTCGGGTAAAGATACCCTGCATAAGGTGCGTCGTAAGGGCGGTGATATCACCGTGCCTAAAGGCCTGAAAGTACGTCGTCTGCATAAAGCCTTCCTCCGCTATCACGATCCGGAAAACTGGCCGATGTTGCGCGAAGCACTGAAAAAAATGGGGCGGGCAGACTTAATTGGTAATGGTAAAAAACACCTCATCCCGACCTGGCAGCCTGCCGGCACCGGCGGTCGTGGTGAAGGGGCCCGTGTTAGCCGTAAAGCTAAAAACCCACAGGCTAAAACACGACCATTCAAAACCCAGCACACGCGGCCGGGCAAGACCAAAGTAAAAGCCTCCCGTCGACGCCGGTAAGCACAGCGAATAAAAATTTTTCTTATTTGCGAAACATTGATGTTTACGCACGGTCAATGATGTCAGTTCGACACATTTTAAGAGGTAGGGATGCCGGGGAAAAAGACCAATCAGCGCTTTGACCTGTTTTCAGTCATGCTTCACTGGAGCATCGCCATATTCACCGTTGCACTGTTCGCTTCCGGCTTATGGATGGTTGACCTGGGGTATTACGACGACTGGTATTACCAGGCACCCTGGTGGCATAAAGGCATCGGGGCCATTACGGCAAGTCTGGTTATAATCCGATGGGTTTGGCAAAACTTCCGGAACGCTCCGGCCGAGATTCCGACTATCCGGCATGGTCAGCGTTTGATGGCCAAAGCGGCTCATTTGCTGATGAATCTCGCCATCATTCTGTTATTTATCAGCGGCTATCTTATTGTCACCGCCAAAGGCGATCCGCTTGGCATTTTTGACTGGTTTTCTATTCCTTCCCTCATCAAAGATGACACTGGCTGGGCCGAGTGGGCTGGGCGGCTCCACCTCTGGCTAGGCTGGTTCATTATCGCGCTGGCGTCTCTGCACGCCCTGGCAGCGCTGAAACATCACTTTATCGATAAAGACGCGACTCTGAAGCGTATGTTTGCTATCCCATCAGGAGATGATTCATGAAAAAAACCTTATTCGCCATGTCTTTACTGGGCTTGTCAGCCATGCTGCCAGCACAGGCTGCTGAGTATGTGATTGATACTGAAAAAGCCCATGCCTTTATTGACTTTCGCATTCAACATCTGGGTTTCAGCTGGATGAGCGGCCGTTTCAATGACTTCTCAGGTACCTTTAATTACGATGCTGAGCAGCCTGAGGCCTCAGACATTGATGTCGTTATCGATGTCGCCAGTGTCGATACCAATTTCGCTGAGCGTGACAAGCATTTGCGTGAGAAATTTCTGCATACAGACAAATATCCGGAAGCGCGCTTCACTTCCAAGTCATTCGAATTGCAGGAGGATGGCAGTCTGGTCGTGGTGGGGGATTTCACCCTGCATGGTGTCACCAACGAACTGGTGATTCCGGTTGAAAAAGTGGGTGAGGGCGATGACCCCTGGGGTGGATACCGCGCCGGCTTTGTTGGTGAAACCAAGTTCACCATTGCCGACTACGGTATCGATGTCACTAATTTAGGCCCTTCAGCACAGGAAGTGTATCTGAACCTGTCAATTGAGGGCATTCGTCAGTAGTTACACTTGTTTGGCCAGCTCATAGAGCCGGTCAAATTCATCCGGCAGGCTGTTTACTGGTAACGATTTCCCGGCGCGGCGGTACCAGTAGGCAGCATTGCCGTTGTCACCTTCCACGCGGTGCAAGTAGCCGTGCACCATACACGCCAGACTATCTTCGTAAATCTGTATCGTGCGGTGTGCGCTATCCCAGTCGCCTTGAGCCGCCAGTTCCAAAGATTGTAAGTGTTGTGTTGCCATAGTCATCTCCTCCCAGAAATGTTCTGACACCACTATGCTATAACAGATTGAATTAAATAGAAAATAACAGTGTGTCAAGCTCTTGGGTGTGGCGTGTAATCAGGGCTGTCCAGCCAGCAACAGCAGGCCGCCGACAACGGCAAACGGGGAAGTCATCACCACAAACAGCAAGCGCGCTAACTCTCTCAAAACGTAGATAGCATCAATAATCAGCAGTAACATACTCTGTCCTCGCTCCATCGAATCAGATGCTTTGCATTATAATGCGCGCTTGTGACAGCCAAATGACGACAAACTTTTTCGTATTATGAAAATTCTAGCCCTAGATACCTGCACCGAGATGTGCTCCGTCGCCTTGTTAAATCAAGATCAGTTATTCGAGCAGAACATGATGACTCAGCGAGGTCATTCAGAGCGTGTACTGGGCATGCTTGATGATCTGCTGCAACAAGCAGAGGTGACGCTGAAAGATGTCGATCTGCTCGCTTTTGGTCGTGGGCCGGGCTCATTCACCGGTGTTCGCGTTGGTGTCGGCGTGGCACAGGGGATTGCTTTTGCACGTGAGCTTCCTGTGATACCGGTGTCGACCCTGGCAGCGGTAGCCCAGAGAGCCATCGATGAATTTGGCGCTAAACATATTGCTGTGGCCCTGGATGCCCGCATGGGTGAGATTTATGCCGCGCATTATCGCGAGGAAAACGGGCTGGCAGTTCTGTGCGATGACGAACAGGTTTGCCCGCCTGAAACATTCCATCCGCTTGATTCGAATAAATGGTTTGCCGCGGGCACGGGCTGGCAGGAACATGGCGAAGTATTAAAGGCTAACTTTTCAGCTCAACTCTCAGGCGAGGATGAGACATTACTGCCGACAGCAGCAGTGATGACGAAGCTGGCCAGCAAGTTAGCTGAGCAGGGCCAGACCATATCTGCAGAGCAGGCAGTGCCAGTTTACCTGCGGGACAATGTCGCCAAGAAAAAAGACGAGCAATGATGGCCAGAGATAAAGACAAGATCTACGCCGCGCCATTGGAGCAGATGGTCGATTTTCGATTTGATGAGCGGGTTGTCAGCGTATTCCCGGACATGATCCAGCGCTCGGTGCCTGGCTATGCGACACTTATCAGCAATATCGGCATCATGGCGGCTCGTTACGTCCAGGCAAACAGCTACTGCTACGATCTCGGCTGTTCGCTGGGGGCAGTCAGTCTGTCCTTACGGCATGCCATTCAGCAGCCGAATTGCAAAATCATTGCCGTCGATAATTCAGAAGCGATGATAGCCAAGGCCCGAGATCTACTGGCCGAGGATGAACAATCGGTGCCGTTGGAACTACGCTGCGCGGATATCAACCAGGTCAAAATTGAAAACGCTTCCGTGGTTGTGATGAACTTTACCCTGCAGTTTATTGCACCGGAATTAAGACAAGCCCTGATACAGAAAATCTTCGATGGCATGCTGCCAGGTGGCGTATTAATTCTGTCAGAGAAACTGGCCTTCGAAGATCCCAGAACCAATCAGTTTCACATTGACTCTCATCACGACTTCAAACGGGCCAATGGTTACAGCGATCTGGAAATCAGCCAGAAACGCAGCGCGCTGGAGAAAGTATTGATTCCTGAGACTTTAAGTCAGCACCAGTCCCGTCTTGAGCAGGCCGGTTTCAGCTTTGTTGAAAAGTGGTATCAGTGTTTTAATTTTGTGTCGATGGTGGCAGTAAAATGACCGACTACCAGCCTTTATTCGACATGCTCGACAAAGCCGGTTTCAGTGAATGGCGCCAACGCTTGCAAAAACAGATTGCCTCGCAACTTTCACTTACCCGCCATGGCAAAATGCCCATGTGGCAGCAAGCGCTTGATGACCTGCCTGTCATTAAACCCAGTCAGCTTGAACTGAAATCGCAGGTGGCTATCGGCACGGCTGCCGATCTTGGCGAAGTCGATCGTAGTGCTTTCATTGAGCTTATCAAACAATTTCATCCCTGGCGCAAGGGGCCATATCATCTGTTTGATATTCACCTTGATACGGAATGGCGCTCGGACTGGAAATGGGATCGGGTTCTGCCGCATTTAAGCCCGTTGAAAGGTCGCCGTGTGCTGGATGTTGGTGGTGGTAATGGCTATCACGGCTGGCGCATGCTGGGTGAGGGGGCCAGCTTTGTGTTGGGTATTGACCCGACCCTGGTCTTTACCATGCAGTACCAGCTGATGAATCACTTTATCGGCAGTGACAGGCACTTTGTAGTGCCCATCGGTATTGAG
This sequence comes from Methylophaga sp., assembly GCA_014762585.1. Taxonomy (GTDB): domain Bacteria; phylum Pseudomonadota; class Gammaproteobacteria; order Nitrosococcales; family Methylophagaceae; genus Methylophaga. The sequence goes on along the minus strand of JABURN010000217.1, from coordinate 3,398 downwards.
CATATGCCGCACAATCTGGCCTGGTTCGATACCGTGTTTTCAATGGGGGTGTTGTATCACCGCAAATCGCCATTGAGTCACCTGCTGGAGCTGCGCTCCTGTCTGAAGCCTGGCGGTGAGCTGGTACTTGAAACACTGATTATACAGGATGTCCCGGGCATGACACTGATGCCGGAAGAACGATATGCAAAGATGCGTAACGTCTGGTTTATCCCTTCAGTGGAGACGATGCTGTTGTGGTTGCGACGCTGCGGTTTTAAAAATGCCCGATGTGTGGATATTGATGTGACATCTCTGGATGAGCAGCGCAGTACTGAATGGATGACTTTTGAGTCTCTGGCAGACTTTCTGGACCCTGAGGATCGCAGTAAAACCATAGAAGGTTATCCGGCTCCGGTAAGAGGTGTCTTTATTGCCGATGCGCCGAAATAATCAGAGCGCGGTCGCTGCCGGGGTGATCGAAATCCACTGACCGCTGCTGTTTTTGCAGGCGTCCAGTGATTTCACTTCTGTCACATTATCCTTGGTGATAGATAGATCATAAGCAAGACAAGGGTAGTGGCCGTAGGAGTAGGTGTGGTCTATGTTGATTTCATAGGCGTTACCAGTCTCGTGATTGATCCAGTAATGCCGTGAACCGATAGCCTCGGTCGACAGGGCTTTTTGCGTCTGTTCGAGATCAGTGGCAGTCATTGAAGTATCAGTTTCAATGCCGGCCTCGACGCCTGCGAGCAGATCCAGTGAAGCTTCGGTGCTTGTGATGATGCCAAATGAAGCTATCGAGGCAATGCCTATTCTGAGTAGCCTGTTAAACAACATAAACTTCCATGATGAAGTGTCAGCTGATTATTTAAATACGTCAGTCAATTTCGCGGATGAGCAAAACGTCCCGTAAAAGCAGGAGGTTTTTCCTCAAATCGCCCAAGTATAACCCTGAGTTAACTGCATTTCCAATGACTTGGCGCAGCGTGTGAAAGCATTTTCATAGCATATACCTCTTCAATGTTAGGGCTCAAATTCTGCTTGAAGCAGCCTATAAAGACTGCAAGTGCTGCAGGAATGGCAGCTGACTAGGGATAGACAAAGTTGCGCGCAAGAGGTTCTTTGTGTGACCAAGCAGACTAAAGATTATTTGCTTCCTGATACTGTTTGATGAACTCTTCAAACAGATAAATGACATCTTCGTGTAACTGATCGATATCGCTGATGTCTTTGGCATAACGGCCCCAGACAAATCCATCCTTGATATAACGCTGACCACTGGCACAGTAAGAGACCGCTCTGCTGAAGTCGAGATATAGCAGGTAGCGGCCAGCATGTTTTTCGACTCTCAGAAATAGCTGTGCATCATCTCGTGAACTCAGTTCAATCGGGGTGTCAACCAGTACCTCGTTTATCAATGTCTGTAATGTAGCCTGATCGATCTCATCGGGTTCTATCGTGTAGACAAGCGCCAATTTCTGGGGATGATTAATTTCCAGACCACTCGCCGACTCTGCCATGAGATTTAGCGGCAAGAGTGAGAGAAGTGATAGACATAAAAGAATAAGGCTGCGAGACATTATCGATGGCCTGACAAATTGTTGAAACTGCTCTGCAATGTAGCAGAAACAGACACGCTGAGAAACTCAACAGCGGTATGAATACGCACAGCCATACGATGTCAAAGTCCAGATTAATCTGAGCTAAAGGTCGATACCCTCAAGAAAAAAATTCAGAGCCAACTCCTTAAACAGAGCAATGAAGTCGACAAACAAAAGCCAAAGCTAACTTAGCCAGCACGGAAGCTCAACTTGAATGCAACAATTAAAGCAGAGCGGTACAAGTCAGGCAGGGCGCAGTAGAACAGAATTCAGTGAGTTAGATGAAGTCGGTAAGGGTGCCTGGAAAGAAATTAAGACAGGGCTCAACGAAGCGGCGAACGCCTAGGGTGACTCACTGAAATCGGCGTCAGCCCATCTTACAAAGCCCAAAGCCCAGAAGAAGTTTTGACACTCAATAATCTAGTGTGCAGAAAAAGAAAAAGCCCCGAACATTATCTGCTCGGGGCTTATATCTGGCGGAGGGACAGGGATTCGAACCCTGGATGGTCGTTAAACCATGCCGGTTTTCAAGACCGGTGCATTCAACCGCTCTGCCATCCCTCCGAAGATGCGAAATTATACAGATAATACCCGTCAGCACAACCGCTAAGGCAAAATTATTTCTGCCGGTCTGAATCCTATTGCCATTTAGAACTTATAAGGTAGGATGTTGTCAGTGCAATAGACAATTTCATCAACATCAAACGGAGACACTCTGATGAATTACGATGCTCAATCGACGGTTGCTCGTTCGCAGCAGTCAGTACTTGAGACCAACAAGCTACTCAGAAACACATACAGCTTGCTTGCCATGACACTGGTATTCAGTGCCATGACTGCTGGTCTTTCCATGGCATTGAATCTGCCACATCCGGGCATCCTCTTAACCCTGATTGGCTACTTCGGCCTTTTGTTTTTGACTGCCAAACTGCGTAACAGTGTCTGGGGCCTGGCTTCAGTCTTTGCACTGACCGGTTTTATGGGCTTCACGCTGGGGCCAATCGTCAATATGTATCTGGGCCTGCCTAATGGTAGCCAAATCGTGATGCAGGCATTGGGCGGTACCGGCATTATCTTCTTTGCCTTGTCAGCCTATGCAGTAAAAAGTCAGAAAGACTTCAGTTTTATGGGCGGTTTCCTGTTCGTTGGTATCCTGGTTGCTTTCCTGGCGGGGCTCGCGGCATTCTTCTTTGAGATGCCGGGTCTGTCACTGGCCGTTTCTGCCATGTTCGTACTGCTGATGGCCGGTTTGATTTTGTATGAAACCAGTCAGATCGTGAATGGTGGTGAAACCAACTACATCATGGCGACAGTGACGCTGTATGTTTCTATTTACAATCTGTTTACCAGCCTGCTGCATCTTCTGGGTGCTTTCTCAGGCGATGATTAAATGCCACAGTGAACTGAGCGTTTAATTTGTTTTCTAATAAACCCCGCCCTGCGGGGTTTATTTTTATGAGATAACGATGCAGAAAAATCTGGCAAACTGGGACCGGCTTTTACGTATCCTCATCGGCACAGTTATAATAGTGACAGCCTTGTATTATCAGAGTTGGTGGGCATTACTCGGACTGGCTCTGGTGTTGAATGGGCTTACTGGCCGTTGTGGTGGATATGCCTTGTTTGGCTTTTCCACTATCAAAAGCTGTGATAGCAACGCCGGCAACAGCAGCCGGAATAACGGATATTGAAATGAGCGAATTACCGACACAATTGGTTGACCGCTTCGGACGCAAAGTTACATACGTACGTATGTCGATTACCGACCGATGTGACTATCGTTGTGTCTATTGCATGGACGAGGAAATGACGTTC
>JABURN010000054.1 GCA_014762585.1 Methylophaga sp. | reverse complement strand
TGTAATTTTGTGATTAAATTAAATTAGTAAAATTTCATTTTTATTAATAGTATATAATTTCATAATTCCGAGACAACATAATGCTACACCTCGTTGTTCGTCGGCAGCGTCATATGTGTATCAGGATAAGGGTCCAGCGTGCGCCGCTTCGGTCAGCACGTTTGAATTGGCTTTTAAAACTACCACCACCACAGTGGCTTATCAACTTAAAGCCGGGGATCGCATCTCGCAGGGATTCTGCCAATACCGGAGCCTGGTTGGCGGCCAGTTCACCGACAGCGACTAAATAGGCATCTAATTGTGGTGTTTCAGGCAAGGCATCGGTCGCTTCCAGCAAGGCAATCAGTCTCTCGATACCAATTGCAAAGCCGATCGCGGTCGCACCTTTACCGCCCAGTTGCGCAACCAGTCCATCGTAGCGGCCACCGGCGCAGACAGTGCCCTGTGAGCCCAACTGATCAGTGACCCATTCGAAAACCGTTTTACCGTAATAGTCGAGGCCACGAACCAAGCGGGGATTAACCTCATAACTAATGCCGGCTTTATCCAGTGTGCTGCATAGCTGCTCAAAATGCACTCTGGATTCTTCATCCAGGTGATCGATGAGCTTGGGTGCGGCATCATTGAGTGCCTGCATATCCGGATTCTTGCTATCAAGAATGCGTAGCGGGTTACTGTAAAGTCGGCGCTGACTGTCCTCATCAAGCTGTGCCTGATGGGCTTCAAAATACTTAATCAGCTCATCGCGATAAGCCAGTCGGGCATCGGTCGAGCCCAGTGAGTTGATCTGCAAGCTGATACCAGTCAGCCCCAGCGCTTTCCAGAGCCTGGCTGTCATCAGAATCATTTCAGCGTCGATGTCAGGACCGTCGAAACCGTAGGCTTCCACCCCAACCTGATGAAACTGGCGGTAACGACCTTTCTGCGGACGTTCATGACGGAACATCGGACCCATGTACCAGAGACGCTGAGTCTGATTAAGCATCCCATTCTGCATCGCGGCACGGACACAACCGGCAGTACCCTCGGGACGCAGAGTCAGGCTGTCGCCATTACGGTCCTCAAAGGTGTACATTTCTTTTTCAACGATGTCAGTGACTTCGCCGATAGAACGTTTGAATAATTCGGTTTTTTCTACGATGGGAAAGCGGATTTCCTGATAGCCGTAACCGCTGAGCACGGTTTTCAGGGTATGTTCGACCGCCTGCCAATAGGGCGTCACATCGGGGAGAATATCGTTCATTCCCCGAATAGAACGGATAGTATCTGCCACGTTTAACTGAGATCCTTTATCGGAATAATTTTATCTTTATCTGATTGTTCCTGGCGCAGAGCGATGCGCTGACGAATCTGTTTTTCCAGTTCATCAACCAGCGATTCATTATCAACTTTATGATTGGGCTTGCCGTCGACATAGAGCAGATTCGGTGTACCGCCAGTGAGGCCGATGGCCGCTTCTTTCGCTTCGCCCGGCCCATTGACGACACAACCGATGACAGCCACGTCCATCGGTTCGTTGATATCTTCCAGGCGTGCTTCCAGTGCGTTCACCGTGGATATCACATCAAACTGCTGGCGTGAGCAGGATGGACAGGCAATAAGGTTGACGCCTTTATTACGAATTCGCAGGCTTTTGAGAATGTCGAAGCCGACTTTAATTTCTTCTATCGGATCGGCTGCCAGTGAGATACGAATCGTATCGCCGATACCTTCCGCCAGTAGCATCCCCAGACCGATAGAGGACTTCACCGCGCCACTGCGCAGACCTCCGGCTTCGGTAATACCCAGATGCAGAGGTTGTTCAATCTGATCAGCCAGTTTACGGTAGGCATGGACAGTCATGAACACATCGGAGGCTTTCAGGCTGACTTTGAAGTCAGGGAAATTAAGGCGGTCCAGAATATCAATGTGGCGCAATGCAGATTCCACCAATGCATCCGGTGTCGGCTCGCCGTATTTTTTCTGCAGCTCTTTTTCCAGAGAACCGGCATTGACCCCGATACGAATCGGTATACCATAATCACGCGCCTTGTCTACAACAGCACGCACCCGGTCCTCGCGACCGATATTGCCCGGGTTGATACGCAGGCAATCGACACCCAGTTCGGCGACTCTGAGGGCGATTTTATAATCAAAGTGAATATCGGCCACCAGAGGAATGCTGACCTGCTTACGGATCTGACCGAAAGCTTCAGCAGCGTCCATGGTCGGTACAGACACACGCACGATATCCGCCCCAACTTTCTGCAGCGCCTGGATCTGTTTGACTGTGGCAGCAACATCGGTCGTTGAGGTGTTGGTCATGCTCTGAACCGCAATCGGGGCATCGCCGCCGACCGGTACATCACCCACCATGATTTGGCGTGATTTTCTGCGTTTTATATAACTTGTAGTTTCCATCAGGATTCTACCCCCAAAGTCAGTCGTGCAACATCACCCTGAGTGTAAGGTTTCAAATCGACCTGTTCATTGTTGAAATAGACAGTGGCTGCATCAGCACGCCCAAGCAGGATCTTGAGTGGCTGACCCGCCGGCAGTTCCAGTGAGTCATCTGCCTGCATGACCTGACTGACCAGTACTCTGGCATTGGCACTGGTGACCTCTACCCAGCACTCACCACTGAAGGTCATGCGTAAAGTAGGCGCTTGTGTATCCGTTACTGACGGGGCTGCTTCAGTGCCAACCTCTGCCGGCGTCAGGATTTCGGTTTCAGCTGCACTGATTGCATCACTGCCGGCCCCGTTGATAAACAGTTCTTCAGAAGTCTCCGGCTCACTGGTCTGAGCAACTGAGTCTGATAGTTCAACAGGTGGTTCTTCTGTGGTCACGACTTCAGTTTCCAGCGGCTCAACGATGCTCTCGGCAAATTCGTCCTGCTCGCTTTGCTGATTAAGCTCGGTAGAGACTGCCGCATTCTGCTGAGCCATTTGCGTGGTTTGCCACTGTTGATAAGCAAGCCAGACCACCAGCAGCACGATGGCGATTAAGGCCAACATAAACCAGGGGAAACCTCCTTCATCCGTAGCATGGTGCTGCTGCCTGAGATTCACAGTCGGTTCCGTGGCTGTGTATTCCAGGTTAAAGACAGCCAGCATTTCCTCATAAGGCAGGCCCAGAAATTTCACATAGCTGGCGAAGTAGCCACGGGCATAGGTGCGACCGTTAAGGCGCTCCCATTCCTGATTTTCCAGATAAGAGACAATGTCTTTAGTCAGACGCAGTTGTGCTGCGACTTCAGCGATGCTGTATTTTTTTGCCTCGCGCGCCTGTCTCAGTCGCTCACCCAGGCTGGGCGTGGTGCTGGTCAGAACGGGTTCTTCGTGTGTGTCGCTCATCAATCTATCAACCCTTGATTAACCATCTGCAGCTCATCAGAGTCAGGGAAACGGGATCGCAGAATCAGTGTGTAGCTGGACACCGCATCCTGGTCATCCAGTTTGTTTTCGTTTTTTATCGCCAGTAACAGCGCTTGTGGGGTCCAGTTGGCAGCCGACTGGTAACGCTGGATGTAGCCTCTCGCCTGCAGGAAATTCTGTTGTTCATAACTCAGCTCTGCCATCCTCAGCAAAGACTTGGGCAGAGTCGGATCAATTTGCAGAGCTCTACGGAAAAAGCCCTCTGCCTTATCAATATCAGGAGTGCGGTTAGCACAGAGGCCGGCATTCTCATAGGCCAGTTCCGGTGTCTCATAAAGCGGATTTTCAACGGCTTTCATGAAACGGGCTTCGGCATCGTCATAACGTCCCTGATTGCAGAGAAAGACGCCGAAATTGTTTTGCGCCTGTGAGTAATCCGGTGCCCGTTCAACGGCTTCCAGAAAGTGTGCTTCGGCTTTATCGGTTTCGCCCAGTTGCTGATACAGCAGGGCGATGGTGTTGTGCGCACTGGGCAGATTCGGGTTTTGCTTCAGGGCTTTCTGCAGTTTTTCCAGCGCCACAGCATAGTCGCCGCGCTGCATGTAATTGAGACCCAGCCGCATATTGATCTCGGCAGCTTTAGGATCCGGAGCCACATATTCCGGACGCGTACCCGTACTGTTACACGCCGTCAGAAATGACAGCAGCAACGCAATCGACCACTTCTGCAAGCCTCTGCTCATCGATACAACACGACCTCTCGCTGTTGGGCCATTCGCTCACTGCGACGGCTTTTGTCCTGTACTTCACCGGCCAGCTGACCACACGCAGCCACGATGTCATCACCGCGGGTTTTACGCACTGTCGCGACCAGTCCCTTGTCCATCAGGTATTGTTTAAAGCGCTCAATCTGATTACGGGAAGAACATTCATAGTCTGTGCCCGGAAAAGGATTGAAAGGTATCAGGTTAATCTTGGTAGGCAGATCTTTCAAAATTCTGACCAGATCTCTGGCATCCTGCATGGAATCATTCACGCCGGCCAGCATTACATATTCAACCGTGATGTGGCGACGTTTCTGATCACCAGCTACGTAGCGCTTACAGGCAGCCAGTAACTCAGCGATAGGATATTTCTGGTTAATAGGCACGATCTTGTCGCGCAGTTCATCATTGGCTGCATGTAAGGAAATCGCCAGACTGACATGACAATCTTCACGCAGTTTGTCGATCATCGGCACTATCCCGGATGTACTGAGCGTCAGACGGCGCCAGGAAATACCATAGCCGAAATCATCCCGCATCAGGTTCATCGCGGTGATAACATTATTGTAGTTGGCCAGCGGTTCGCCCATGCCCATCATGACCACATTGGTCACTACGCGGTTGCCTTTCGGGTCCTTGCCCAGGGCCTCATTGGCAATCCACAGTTGAGCAACAATTTCTGCCGCGTCCAGGTTTCGGTTAAAGCCCTGCTGCGCTGTCGAGCAGAAAGTACAGGTCAGCGCACAGCCGACCTGGGAAGAGACACAGAGTGTGCCCCGCCCGTCTTCCGGTATAAATACGGTCTCAATGGCATTGCCACAGGACAGTTTGATGATCCACTTACGGGTACCGTCACGCGAGATGTGCTCATGCATGACTTCTGGCAAGCGGATCTCAGAAACTTCCTGCAATTTTTCGCGCAGGGCTTTGCTGAGGTTGGTCATCTCGGCAAAATCCGTTACGCGGTATTTGTGAATCCATTGCAGTAACTGACGCGCACGGAAAGGTTTTTCGCCGAGTTCGACGAAAAACGCTTCCAGACCTTTAAGGTCCAATCCCAGTAGATTCGTGCGTCTAGTCATGACAGTCTCTTAGCGAGTACGTGCACAGACTTCGTCAGCAGAGAAGAAATAGTCCACTTCACGGGCTGCACTCTCAACAGAGTCAGAACCGTGAACAGCATTTTCATCAATGCTTTGCGCAAAGTCAGCGCGGATAGTGCCGGCAGCGGCATCAGCAGGGTTAGTAGCTCCCATCAGGTCACGGTTGGTCAGAACCGCATTTTCACCTTCCAGAACCTGAACCATAACCGGGCCAGAAGTCATAAAGCTGACCAATGCACCAAAGAAAGGACGTTCTTTGTGTTCGGCATAGAAACCTTCTGCCTGTTCCTGAGACAGGTGCATCATTTTGGCAGCCACAACCTGAAGACCGGCTTTTTCAAAGCGGGTATAAATCTCACCAATGACATTTTTTGCAACTGCGTCAGGTTTGATGATAGAAAGTGTACGTTCAATCGCCATTTCGTTCCTCTGTTGGTTTGGTTTAGTTTAATAAAATCCCGTTATTCTACCATTTCTGCAGCCGCTATTATCAATGTTATCGATGAAATCCACTGCCCCAGCCTTTTCACTTTGGATTTTATGACAAAAGCTTTACTATCAGATGACGATTTCTCAGCAACGGAAGCCTGTTTTGACCACTGACTCCACATTCAAACGCATCGGCCTGTTTATCCGTAAAGACGATATCGTGATGGAAAATGCTGTCGTGCGCGTCAATGCATTTTTGAGCCAGGCCGGGCTCAAGGTGGTCTGCAATGAAAAACTCAGTTTTCTACCTGATCTGACCGTGATTGCGGCAACAGAATTTCCGTCACAATGCGATCTAACGATTGCCATTGGTGGCGATGGTACCCTGCTGTCAGCATCAAGAGCCCTCGCAGGTACCGATATGCCGATTGTCGGTGTCAATGTCGGTCGTCTGGGTTTCCTGGCTGATGTCACACTCAATAATCTCGAGCAGCAATTGCAGCAGGTCATCAGCGGCCGCTATCGTGACGATCGTCGTTTTATGCTGCAGGCTGAAATCCAGGGGCATGATGAAGCGCCGGGCATTGCGATGAATGATGTCGTTATTCACGCTCACCAGAACCTGCACATGATTGAGTTTGAGACTTACATCAATGGCAAGTTTCTCAACAGCCAGCGCGCCGACGGCCTGGTGATTGCGACGCCAACCGGCTCCACCGCTTATGCCATGTCTGCCGGTGGTCCGATTCTGGATGTCGATCTGGATGCCATCGTGCTGGCCTCCGTGTGTCCTCATACCCTTAGCAACAGGCCCTTAGTGGTAGCAGCTGACAACCAGATAGAAATAACCCTGAGTGAAAACAATATCACCACCGGTATGGTCACCTGCGATGGTCGCCCCGGCCAAATCCTGCGTCCCGGCGATACAGTGCGTATCGAGCGGCACCAGAGTCAAATCCGGCTATTGCATCTGGAAGATCACGACCATTATTCTATCCTCCGGGCAAAACTGGAATGGGGTAGAAAACTGACATGCTGACCAGCCTGAGTGTACGTAATCTCGCCGTTGTCGAAGACCTGGCACTGACCTTTGATGCAGGCATGACTTCGCTGACCGGTGAGACCGGGGCCGGTAAATCGATGCTGGTTGACGCTTTAAGCCTGGTACTGGGTGACAGAGCGGATTCCAATATGATTCGGCATGGTGCTGAACGTGCCGAAATCGAGGCAGACTTCAGCCTCAACGATAATCCGGTTTTGCGCGACTGGCTCATTGATCAGGAGCTGGATGATGATGAGCAATGTCACCTTCGTCGCACTATAAGCCGCGATGGTCGCTCCAAAGGCTATATCAACGGCCGTGTTGTGCCTCTGACCCAGTTGCGGGAGGTCAGTGAGCGCAGCATTGATATCCACGGTCAGCATGCCCACCAGTCACTGGTCAGACCACAGACTCAGCGCGAGCTCGTGGATATTGTCGCCAAAAACAAACCCCTCCTGGATGAGCTGAAAGTCAGTTACCGTGACTGGCAGAACCTCAAACAGCAACTCGATAATCTGCAGCAGCAATCTGAGGAACAAAAAGCCCGTCAGGAATTGCTGCAATATCAGGTTGATGAACTGGAAGCTCTTAACCTGTCGGAAGACAGCATTGCTGCTTTATTGCAGGAGCAGGGACAACTTGCCAATGCCTCTCAGCTTATCAGCGTTGCCGAATCCGGCCTGCATCAGATTTTTGATGCTGACCAGGCGGCAGCCTATGATGTGCTGAGTCACGTTTTAAGCGAGCTGGAAAAACTGCAGGATTATGAGCCGCGCTTTGCCAGTGCCGTGGAAACACTCAATGCGGCGGTGATCAATCTTGATGAAACGGCCACTGATCTGCGTCACTATCTGGATAATATCGAACTGGATCCGGGCCGTCTTAACGAGATCGAAAATCAGCTGTCTTTACTGCATGACCTGTCTCGCAAACACCATGTTGAAATTGAGCAGCTCCCGGCTTTGTTTGAAGAGTTAAACCAGGAGTTAAACAAACTTGCCGGTAGCGACGTCACCCTGGCTGACCTAGACAAGCAAGTATCAGAAAAAGAAAAGCAATGTCGCCAACTGTGCGAAAACCTGCATCAGCGTCGTCAGGAAGCCGCCGCCCCGCTGGCTGAACAAATTACCGCCTCCATCAGACAACTGGCAATTCCAGCTGGCAGTATCAGTATTGAAGTCGAGCCTTTTGCCGATGGCAAAATCACTGAACACGGCTCTGATCAGGTCCGTTTACTGGTAAAAACCAATCCCGGGCAACCCGCCGGTGATTTAGCCAAAGTGGCATCCGGGGGTGAACTGGCGCGTATCAGTCTGGCCATTCAGGTGGTGACGGCGGGACAGCGAACCGTGCCAACTTTAATCTTTGATGAAGTGGATGTAGGCATCGGAGGCAGTGTTGCAGAGGTAGTTGGACAGCATCTGCGAGAGCTCGCGGCCAGCCAGCAAGTCATCTGCATCACCCACTTGCCGCAAGTAGCCGCCCAAGCCCATCATCAACTACAGGTGAGCAAAAAGCATCTTGATGACAGTACCCATATTACTGTCGATAAGCTGGATAAAAATCAGCGGGTGGAAGAAATCGCCCGAATGTTAGGTGGGGTGAACCTGACCCAGAAAACCCGTTCTCACGCTGAGGAAATGCTGGATCAGGCACAGCAGTGATTTATTGCTCTTTCTGACAGGTTTTACAGATACCGTAGATGTAGAGACTGTGATCAGTCATTTCAAAGCCTTTTTCCTTGGCAATTGCTTTCTGGCGCTGCTCAATCACTTCATCCATAAACTCTTCGATTCGGTTACAGCGAACGCAGAACAAGTGATCATGATGATCGCCGCTTTCCAGTTCAAATACCGCGTGTCCACCTTCGATGCTGAGGCGTGATACCAGCCCCGCCCCTTCAAACTGGGTGAGTACGCGATAGACTGTGGCCAGTCCGATTTCCTCTCCCATTTCCAGCAATGCCTTGTACACATCTTCAGCACTCATGTGACGTTGCTCAGCTGTTTCCAGGATTTCCAGTACTTTCAATCGGGGTAAAGTGACCTTGAGTCCGGCTTTTCGTAGATCTTGTCTTTCCATTATTGTTATCGCCTCGTAGAAATGCTGCGAATAGAGTATCATCGCAGTCTGGTAATCAACTACATCAAGTAATACTAAATGAAAAGTTTCGTCGTTTACAGCCTTTCCGTGACTGCGTTTTTACTGTTGTCTGCCTGCAGCACCGATAACATCCCGGGTCTGTATCAAATTGATGTACAGCAGGGCAATAATGTCGACCAGGAGATGCTCAACAAACTTGAGCCGGGAATGACCAAAAACCAGGTGGCTTTTGTGATGGGTACTCCCCTGCTGATTGATACCTTCCACCCCAACCGCTGGGACTATATCTACAGCTACCAGCCCGGTGGTGAGGAGCGTGAACAGCGTCGGATCACGCTTTACTTCAACGATGACGAGACCCTGAGCCATATCGAAGGGGATACCCGGACTGTGGCCAGCCGTGAAGAACTTCCTCAGACCGAGCGTCAGGACAAAAACGTGGTGGTGCCACTCAATCAACAGAAAACCGGCTTTTTCGGCGGTTTGATGAACCTGATCGGCCTGGGTGATGATGAAGAAGTGGAAATCATCGAAGACGATGAGGACGCTGAGCAAGAAGCCAAAGAGGCTGCTGACAAAGCGATGATGGAAGAGGCCGCCGGCGGCGAACTTGATAGCGATACCGGCGCTGCCACCGAACTTGAATAAACAAAAAAGGCGCTCTGACAGCGCCTTTTTATTAAACCCTCACTCTCCGGCTAGGCCTGCGGTGGTTCAAACCGGTCTTTCTCGGCGTTATAGCAAAGCAGTTCCCCTGCCGCCAGGTCGAAATACCAGCCGTGTATCTTCACTGAGCCTTTTTCTACAC
>JABURN010000205.1 GCA_014762585.1 Methylophaga sp. | reverse complement strand
GACGATACATATTATTGTCTGTCTGATGCTGGTTGGTTTGGTACTGATTCAGCACGGTAAAGGCGCTGATGCCGGTGCGGCATTCGGTGGCGGTGCAGGGGGCGGTGCTTCCGGTAGCCTGTTCGGCAGCCGAGGATCGGCTTCCTTTCTGAGTCGCAGCAGTGCGATTCTGGCCGCCATTTTCTTTGCCACCAGCCTGACTCTGGCTTATTTTTCAGTCGACAGACCGGAAAAAGCCAAAAGCGTGACCGAGTCTGTGCCAACTGAACAAACACAGCAACAAACTCCTGCAGATTTGCCGGAATTGCCGTAAAATACCCGCTTTTAAAGCCGACGTGGTGAAATTGGTAGACACGCCATCTTGAGGGGGTGGTGGGCATAGCCCGTGGCGGTTCGACTCCGCCCGTCGGTACCAAATCTCAAAGCCCGAATTATTCGGGCTTTTTTGTGTCTGAAATTTGGCAGTGTATTCCTATTAGCGACGCTGTAGAATCCAATAAGAGTTAAGACGGCATCGGCCGTTACCACAGCGCAAGGTCAGGGATTCAGACATGGCAAACCTTCCAACAGAACACAAAGCAAATTCTGAAAAGCCACCACAGCCGTGGGTTCCGGCACTGAAAATCTCGCTGATTTATGCCGTGTTTGCCGCGCTGTGGATCATTTTCTCAGACCGCGCCATCGATCTGATCTCTTTGAGCAAAAACATGCTGTCTGCACTACAGACCTGGAAAGGTCTGTTTTTTGTGTTTATCACCTCAATCCTGGTGTTTGTCCTCGGCCAGTATTATTTCCGGCGCCAGGTGTCACTTATCAACGAGCTTCGCAGTAATCAGCAACGTCTGAACCTGATCCTGGATACGATCCCCGATGGTATCCAGGAAAATGATCTGGAAGGTCGCATCACCTACAGCAACCCCGGCCACCATAAGATTCTGGGCTATCCCAACGGCGCTTTGGTGGGATATCACATCTGGGATTTTCAGCCTGATCAGGCCGAGCAGAAACAAATGCAGGACTATTTTTTCTATCTGGTCAGACAACAACCGGACCCGGAAACCATCATCACCCGGAACCTGACCCGCGGTGGTCAGGAGCGCATTTTGGAGGTCAGCTGGGACTATGAGCGCAACAATGAAGGAGAATTGACCGGTTTTATCTCGGTGATTTCGGACATCACACATTCGCGGAAGCAGGAAGAGGAAATTCTGCATCTTGCTTACTATGATCCGCTCACCGACTTGCCCAACCGTTTCCGAGCCTTGGAAAACCTGGGGTCGATGATAAAAGCCGCCCGCAAAGCCAATCAGCATGTGGCGGTGTTAATGCTGGATCTGGACCACTTCAAGAAGATTAACGACACGCTGGGTCATGATACCGGCGATCGTCTCTTGCAGCAGCTCGTGAGCAGGCTCAGGGAAGTTGTGACTCAGGATCACGTTCTTGGCCGCCTGGGGGGCGACGAATTTATTATTCTCCAGCATCAGACTACTCAGCGTGATCACTTGCCGGCGCTGATAGAGGCAGTCAAGGCCATGTTCAGCAGGCCATTTATGATCGATCAGCGCGAGATGCTGCTGACTGCCAGCATCGGTATCGCGATTTACCCTAATGACGGCAATACCGCGACTGAACTGTTGAGAAATGCTGATTCCGCCATGTTCCATGCCAAAGAAAGCGGTCGCAACACCTGCAGTTACTTCACCCGGGCAATGAATCTGGACGTCACCCGCCGCTTTACGATTGAAGAGCAACTGCACTCGGCACTGGAAAAAAACGAATTAAGCCTGTTGTATCAACCTCAGGTTGAGCTTCAGGGGCGCGGAATCAATGGCGCGGAGGCCCTGCTGCGCTGGAATAATCCGTTGTTGGGGCAGGTGTCGCCGGAAGAGTTTATCTCGGTAGCCGAGCAAAGCAGCCTGATCGTACCTATTGGTCGTTTTGTGCTGGAACAGGCATTGAAAGTGCTGGCACAGATTCAATTGATACAGCCGCATTTCCGGATGGCGATTAATCTGTCACCGGTTCAGTTTCGAGATTTCGGTCTGATTGATAGTCTTGATCAACTGATTCGTCAGTACCAGATTCGGCCTTCCAATATTGAGCTGGAAATTACCGAAGGGGTTTTATTAGGCGGGTCCTCGGTGGTCAGGGAAACGCTGGAAGCATTGCATCAGATGGGCATAACCCTGGCGATGGATGATTTTGGTACCGGCTATTCCTCACTCAGTTATTTACGCAGTTATCCTTTTGATGTGCTCAAAATTGATCGTAGTTTTATCCATGATATTTTCAACAAACCAGCGGATAGAGAGTTGATCAACGCCATCGTCGCCATGTCAGACGGGCTGGGACTGAAGGTTGTGGCAGAAGGGGTGGAAACCCGGGAGCAGTGCGAGTTTCTGCAAACGGTGGGCTGTTATTACGGTCAGGGCTATTTTTTCAGCAAACCCATCACAGAGGAAGACTTACTCAGCAAACTTCAGTCAGTTTAGCTCAGCAGGCTGTCTATGGTCTGTTCCAGTTCATCAAAGTGAATCGGTTTGGTGAGATAACGGTCAAAGCCCGCTTCAAGCCCCTTTTCAATATCGTTGGTCATGGCATTGGCCGACAGTGCAATCACTTTGATATAACGGGTGACCGCAGATTGCTTCAACTGCTTCAGCGCTTCAAAGCCATCTTTTCCTGGCAGGTTAATATCCATCAGTATGATATCGGGTTCCATCTCAAAAGCGAGGTCGAGTCCGGTCTCTGCATCCACAGCCGT
Organism: Methylophaga sp.; assembly: GCA_014762585.1. GTDB lineage: Bacteria > Pseudomonadota > Gammaproteobacteria > Nitrosococcales > Methylophagaceae > Methylophaga. The sequence continues at coordinate 7,037 of JABURN010000205.1, read as the reverse complement.
GCTCAGTTTGATATCACGCCGGCGGCTGAAATATTGCCTTATTAAATCGAGGTTAGTCGGGTTATCTTCAATACAAAGCACATGTGTCTGCTGTGCATGACTGGCGGCCGTATGCGGAACCGCTGAATCGTGGTTTTCTGGCTGAGAGGCATGGACTGAGACTGAGGCTCTTTTGAATTCAACCCAGAAAGTTGAGCCCACATCGATACTGCTGTCAAAACCGAAGCGCCCCTGCATCAGTTTGACCAGTTCGTGACTGATCGCCAGCCCGATACCGGTACCGGGTATATTGGAACGTTCTTTGTCGAGCCGGTTGAAAGGCTCAAACAGCCGTGACTGCATCTCCTCATCGATGCCGTAGCCGGTATCTTCCACAGCGATGCGGATATTCTCATTCTGTTGACGGACTATCAGCCGAATCTGGCCATGAGGCCGGTTGTATTTGGCAGCATTGGATAATAAATTCAGCAGAACCTGCTTGAGTTTGACGTAGTCGGCACGGACAAAAACAGAGTTCATATCCTCCGGATAATCGGTTTCCAGGGTCAGGGATAATGGCGCCAGCTGGACTTCTACCAGCGGCAGTAAATGGTCAATCAGCGGTTTGAGCGCGACATTCTCGACTGAAATCGTCATATGGCCACTTTCAATCCGGGATAAATCCAAAACATCATTAATAAGGCTCAACAGGTGGCTGCCCGAGCTTTCAATCATATTGACCGATTCACGCTGGTCAGCCTGTAGATCTTCCAGTTTCAATAGCTGGGAAAAGCCGATAATGGCATTCAGCGGGGTTCGCAGTTCATGGCTCATCTTTGCGAGAAATTCACTTTTGGCCCGGTTGGCCTGCTCGGCCTGACGCATCGCATTGATCAGCTCCTGCTGATATTGATGTCGCTCTGAGATATCGCGAATAACGCCGATGAAATACTTGCGGTGACCGAACTGCATCGGCGAGACATTGAGTTCAATCGGAAACAGACTGCCGTCCTTGCGCCGACCCTGAAGAGCCCGGGTGCGATGAATGACTTTGGGTGCATGCAGCTCTGAATGGGCAAGATAATGGTCGTGCTGACTGCGTTCCTGCTCGGGCAGTAATATCGATACCGGATGACCGACCAGTTCCGTTTCTGTGTAACCAAAAAGACTACACACAGCGGGATTGACCATGTTGATCATGCCTTCGTCATCAATAGTGACAAAGCCGTCATCTGTCTGGTTGATGATGGCATCACGCTGTTGCAAGGAGGCCATTCGCTGCATGGTTGAACGGCGATAGAGCAGAGTGCCGATGGCAGTCATCGCGATAACCACGACAATACTGAAGATCACACTGTAAAGCAGTGAGCGGTAGAGTTTGTAGACCTCAGCCACTTCGGTTTCAGTGGCAATGCCCATATTGAGCTCTTCATCCCAGCGCCAGGCTCCGATGACTTCGACGCCACGATAATCACGGTAGCCCTCAATATCGATACCTGAAGCCTGTCTGGTCAGAGATTGCGCCATTCTGGTTAATGGAAATTCGCTATATTGCTGCGCAGTAATGGCATTGTCGGCCTTGAGCAGATTATTGTCGGGACGACGAACAGTCAGTCTGAGTTCGGCATGTGGATGAGTCGCGCTAAGCAGACCGGCGGCAACAAGCTGTGAACTGAATTTGCTTTCAGTCAGTAATAAGCCATTGCGGTCAATGGCGTAGGTTTGCCCGGTACTGCCCACTTGATTTTCATGAAAAGCAGGTATAAACAGTCGATCCGGGTTCATCTCAAAAGCAAAAAAACCGATTATCTCTCCAAACCAGTCAATGACCGGGGCCATAAACAACATGGTTGCCAGTCCTTCACGGATATGGCCGTCTATGTCCTGCCAGAGTTGCTGGCTCTTAAGAGGCTGACTGACGGCGACTTCGCCGGAGCGAGCTTCCCGCAGTAATGATGACGGCAGGTTAAAACTTCTGGGGCTGTCTTCGACACCATCCCGACCGGATAGCAGCAGCTCACCATTGAGGTTGAACAGTTTGTAGTCACGGTAATGTTCGGATTCGGTGATCGCCGTCAGCGTGGTGTCGAGCCGGCGATAGAGGTCATCTTCCACAGACTCTGAGCCGCCAGCCTCAACAATCTGCATTATCTGGCGCAGTGACAGATTTTCAGACCAATAGCGGGCATTACGCTTGTGCGTGTGGATATCATTCTTGGCACGGCTAATCGAGGCTTCCAGGGTATCGCTGAGTCGGCTTTTGACATCAGTTTGAATCAATGAAAACAGATAAGCCGCCGCGATACTGGCGCAACTGATCGCAATCAGAATCAGCAAAGCAGCTACCGCGACAGGCTTGGAAAACAGTCTGTTCTTATTCACTGGAAAGGTGGGGGCCCTGAGTTTAATGGAAAATACCAATCAAGATGAACACAGACTGACATCAATTGTCACTAATCACGCTGACATAATTTGCTGTCAGCTCGGAAAGCCTGTCTCATAGCTGATGTAAATTGCATCACAAGGTGATTTTGGCTGTCCAGTTATATTAAGTAAACAAAAAGCCGATATTTATGCCGCGATTCGGCTTCTCATGAGCCGCGAGAGTGTGTAGTATCGGATTCGATATTTGCCCATCGCTGGGTGTATTCAGGCGCATGATTGAACCCATCAATCCTGCTCAGACGAATTGACCGTAAGGAAGGCAGTATGCTGGAGAATTATCTCCCGATATTGTTATTTGTCATCATCGGCATCGGCTTCGGCGTAATGCCGTTGCTGGCCGGTTTTATTCTGGGGCCACGTAACCCTGATGACGAAAAACGCTCTGCCTACGAATGCGGCTTCGAACCCTTTGAAGATACCCACGGCAAATTTGATGTGCGCTATTACCTGGTCGCCATTCTTTTCATCATCTTTGATTTAGAGATCGCTTTCCTGTTTCCCTGGGCCATCGTGCTTGATGAAATAGGTGTCTTCGGTCTGCTGTCGATGTTTCTGTTTCTTGCCATTCTGGTGGTCGGGTTCATATACGAGTGGAAGAAGGGGGCACTTGAGTGGGAATAGAAGGTGTACTGGAAAAAGGCGTCGTCACCACCTCTGCCGATAAACTGATTAACTGGGCCCGTACCGGTTCGCTGTGGCCAATGACATTTGGTCTGGCCTGTTGTGCGGTGGAAATGATGCATGCCGGGGCAGCCCGTTATGATCTGGATCGCTTCGGTATCGTATTCCGCCCTAGTCCACGCCAGTCTGATGTGATGATTGTGGCCGGTACACTTGTCAATAAAATGGCACCCGCATTGCGTAAGGTTTATGACCAGATGTCGGAACCACGCTGGGTGATCTCGATGGGCTCCTGTGCCAACGGTGGCGGTTATTATCATTATTCCTACTCGGTGGTGCGTGGTTGTGACCGGATTGTGCCGGTCGATATCTATGTGCCGGGCTGTCCGCCTACCGCGGAATCACTGCTTTACGGCATTCTGCAACTGCAGAAAAAAATTCAAAGAACCAACACTATCGCCAAACCGGCAGCAGGTTGAGCAGGAGCCGGATGATGCAAGACTTGAAAGCCCGATTGGAGCAGGATTTTGCGGACGAACTGCTGGACGCGGAACTGGATCGCGGTGAAATCACGCTGGTCGTTGCCGCCGAACATATAACTACTGTCTGTCGGCGTCTGCGTGATAATCATGGTTTTGAGCAGTTAATGGATCTGTGCGGTGTTGATTATTCTGACTATGGGGGTAGCAGTTGGGAAACCAAGCAGTCCACCGAGTTTGGCTTCAGTCGTGCTGTCGATGGTCTGGGACACAGCGAACCGCTTGAAGGCGGTTATCGCTTTGCGGTCGTTTATCACTTGCTGTCTATTCAGCACAACCAGCGACTTCGTCTTAAAGTACGTTTAGAGGCTGAAAACCCGGTTATCGCCACCGTTACAAACATCTGGAACAGTGCTCAATGGTACGAGCGCGAAGCCTTCGATATGTTCGGTATTCTGTTTGACGGCCACAAGGACTTGCGACGCATCCTGACTGATTACGGTTTTGTCGGCCATCCTTTCCGCAAGGATTTTCCACTGATTGGCAATGTTGAAATGCGCTATGACCCGGAGAAAAAACGCGTGGTCTACGAGCCGGTGAGCATCGAGCCGCGTACTTTGGTGCCCAAAGTCATCCGCGACGATAACCGCTATTGGCAGGAGGAAGACTGAAGTGGCTGAAATTAAGAATTACACCCTGAATTTCGGCCCCCAGCATCCGGCTGCACACGGCGTGTTGCGGCTGATCCTGGAAATGGACGGCGAAGTGATTGAACATGCCGATCCGCATATCGGTCTGCTGCATCGCGGCACCGAGAAGTTGGCAGAATCCAAGCCCTTTAACCAGAGCATCGGCTATATGGACCGTCTCGACTATGTGTCGATGATGTGTAATGAGCATGCCTATGTGATGGCGATTGAAAAACTGCTGGGACTGGAGATTCCGGTGCGGGCCCAGTACATCCGCGTGATGTTCGATGAAATTACCCGCATTCTGAACCACCTGATGTGGCTCGGCGCCCACGGACTGGATATCGGGGCGATGACGGTTTTTCTCTACTGTTTCCGCGAGCGGGAAGATTTGATGGATGTTTACGAGGCGGTTTCCGGTGCCCGCATGCATGCTACCTATTATCGTCCGGGCGGTGTTTACCGGGATCTGCCGGATAGCATGCCGCAGTATCAGGCTTCCAAGTGGCACAGCGAGAAAGAAGTCAAACAGAAGAATCGTAATCGCGAGGGCAGCCTGCTCGATTTTATCGAGGATTTCACTCAGCGCTTTCCAAAATGTGTCGACGAATATGAAACCCTGCTGACCGATAACCGTATCTGGAAACAGCGCACCGTCGGTATCGGTGTAGTGAGTCCGGAACGAGCACTGCAACTCGGCTTCAGCGGTCCGATGCTGCGTGGTAGCGGTATTGAATGGGACCTGCGCCGCATGCAGCCTTATGCGGTCTATGACCAGCTGGACTTCGATATTCCGGTAGGCAGCGAGGGTGACTGTTATGACCGTTACCTGGTCCGGGTCGAGGAAATGCGCCAGTCCAACCGCATCATCAAACAGTGTATCGACTGGCTGCGTGCCAACCCTGGACCGGTGCAGGCGGCCAACAGCAAGGTGGTGCCGCCCAAACGCGATGTGATGAAAAACGATATGGAAGCGATGATTCATCACTTTAAATTATTTACCGAAGGCTACTGCGTGCCGGAAGGTGAGGTCTATGCTACCGTCGAACACCCGAAAGGCGAGTTCGGCATTTATCTGGTCTCAGACGGTGCCAACAAGCCCTACCGGGTCAAAATCCGTGCTCCCGGTTTCCCGCATCTGGCGGCAATGGATGAAATGGCCAAAGGCCATATGCTGGCCGATGTGGTCGCCATCATCGGCACCATGGACATCGTTTTTGGTGAGATTGATCGATGACACAGATGTTACTGACCGGGCCCAAAGAGGAATTATTCAGCGACACTCTGCGCGAGCAGATGGATAAGTGGATTGCCAAGTATCCGGAAGGGCAGGCGCAGTCTGCAGTCATCCCCTGTCTGCATATCCTGCAGGATGCCAATGGCGGCTGGCTCAGTCGCGGCATTATGGACGCACTGGCGGATTATCTTGATATTCCGGCTATCAGCGTCTATGAAGTGGCGACCTTCTACACCATGTTTGAACTGGAGCCGGTCGGCAAACACAAAATCAGTGTCTGCACCAATATTTCCTGCATGTTGTGTGGCTCTGAAAAAATCATGCATCACCTGCAGAACAAACTCAATATTAAACCTGGTGAAACCACTGAAGACGGGCTGTTTACGCTGAAAGAGGTGGAATGTCTCGGTGCCTGCGTTGGGGCGCCGATGATGTTGCTGGACCGGGACTATCACGAATATCTGACGCCGGAAAAAATTGACGACCTTCTGGATGGGCTGGCCTCATGAAACTGGATCAAGTTTGTTTCCGTACCTCGCATCTGACGCCTTCCTGGACGCTGGAAGCCTATCGCTCCGTGGGTGGCTACCAGGTGCTGGAAAGTGTGCTCAAAAACCAGATGCGGCCGGAAGAGATTATCGAACAGGTTAAAAACTCAGCACTGCGTGGACGTGGCGGTGCGGGCTTCCCGACAGGCCTCAAATGGAGTTTTATGCCGCGGCGATTGCCCGGCGATAAATATATCGTCTGTAACTCTGATGAGGGCGAACCGGGCACCTGTAAGGATCGCGATATTCTGCGTTACAACCCGCATCAGCTTATCGAGGGCATGATTATCTCCGGTTACGCCATCGGTGCGCAGACAGGCTATAACTATATCCGTGGTGAATTCTACGAGCCCATCGAGCGCTTTGAAGCCGCATTGGAAGAAGCCAGGGAAGCTGGCTACCTGGGCCGGGATATCCTGGGCAGCGGTTTTCATTTTGAGCTGCACACCCATATCGGTGCCGGGGCCTATATCTGTGGTGAAGAGACCGCTTTGCTGGAGTCGCTGGAAGGGAAAAAAGGTCAGCCGCGCTACAAGCCACCGTTTCCTGCTGGCTACGGCCTTTATGGCAAACCCACGACCATCAACAATACCGAGAGTCTGGCGTCGATTCCGGTGATTCTGCAATACGGCGCAGACTGGTTCCATGAGCTGGGCACGCCCAATAACGGCGGCAGCAAGATTTTCTGCATGACCGGACATGTCAATAAACCCGGCAACTACGAAGTGCCGCTGGGAACCCCCTTTGCTGACTTGCTGGAACTGGCCGGTGGTATGCGTAACGGCAATAAAATCAAGGCCGTGATTCCAGGTGGCAGCTCCACGCCGGTGGTGCCGGGCGAACGCATGATGGAGCTGGATATGAGCTATGACGGTATCGGCAAGGGCGGGTCGATGCTGGGCGCAGGTTCCGTTATCGTCATGGACGAAACCACCTGCATGGTCAAAGCCTTGCAGCGTATTGCCTATTTCTATTACGACGAATCCTGTGGCCAGTGCACGCCCTGCCGGGAGGGAACCGGCTGGCTCTATCGCGTCAT
>JABURN010000056.1 GCA_014762585.1 Methylophaga sp. | reverse complement strand
GTCTGCATGGCATGGAACAGGAAGTGATAGTCGAGCCGGGACGGGTGGTGCCTGTGACGGCGCTGGTTAGGGCCCCGGCTGAAGTGACCGAGGACGGGCTGGCAGCGATTACCTTTGAGGCCAGGGTGCTGGAGCAGCCGCAACTGAACACCCGCTATGACAGTATGTTTATGGCGCCGGAGTAAATGAGGAAAACAATGAGAATCTCACAAGAAAATCCACAGGCTTTACGTAATCCCTGGGTACTGGGCTTACTGGCTTTTTTGTTTGTGTTTCTGGCTGCCAATGCCGTATTCATTTATCTGGCATTTTCATCGCCGCCGAATCTGGTCGTGGAAAACTTCTATGAGAAGGGCGAAGCCTATGCTGAAACCCAGCAGCGTATTGAACGCCAGAAAGCGCTGGGCTGGTCCGGCATGCTAATGGTACCGACGACTTCCCGGGTGAATCAGACTCAAACTTATGAGGCGATGATCACAGGTAAAAATTCTGCCGGCCTGCTGCTCGACTCAGTGAAATTTTTTGCTTATCGTCCTTCTGATGCCGATGCAGACTTTGCTGTTGATATGCAGAAATCCGGGCATGGCAGCTACGTGGCTGATGTCAGTTTCGATCTGCCCGGTACATGGGATGTGATCGTTGAAGCCAAACGTGGCGATGATGAGTTCATTATCAGCCGTCGCATTCGTATTGATCCCTGATTGATTGCCTATGGTTGATGCTGACAAAGCGTTCCGGGCTTGGGGATGACTGTGTCTGATTCGTGCTACCACTGCGGCCTGCCGGTCGAGGAGCAGGGCGTGTTCACATCGACAGTGGCCGGAGAACAGCGTGAATTCTGTTGTCACGGCTGCCGGACAGTGTGTGAAACTATTTATGCCTCAGGTCTTGAGAGTTTCTACAGTCAGTCGCTTCGCAGTGATACGCTGGCGCCACCACCGTCGGTAGCGAAAGAACTCGATGCCTATGATCTGGATGAAGTACAGTCAGACTATGTCGACTCGCTCGGGCCGCAGCGCACGATTCAGTTGCTGGTCGAGGGGATTCACTGTGCTGCCTGTGTCTGGCTGATTGAAAAAGCGCTGAAACGTCAGCCGGGCGTTATTGATGTTGAAGTGAATCTGACTGCCAAACGGCTCAAACTTCGCTGGGATAATGATCAGATCAGCCTGTCGCAGGTGATGCAGATCCTCGCAGATATCGGCTATGCCGCCGTGCCTTTTGATCCGGAAACGGCGGAGGGCGCACTGGCTAAAAGGCATCGTGGCTTACTCTATCGCATGGCTTTTGCCGGCTTCGCGATGATGAACATGACCTGGGTCTCTATTGCACTTTACGCCGGTGCCGATGAAGGTCAGTTCCGTCAGTGGTTCCACTGGATTGGTTTTATCATCGCCACGCCGACGCTGTTGTATTCCGGTTACCCCTTTATCAAAAACGGTCTTACCGGTCTCAAACATCGTTACCTGACGATGGATTTGCCGATCGCCATCGGTGCGACATCGACTTATCTGTATTCAAGTTATGTCACTTTTACCGCATCGACGACCGGACATGTGTATTTCGACACGGTGGTGAATTTTCTGTTTGTGATTCTGGTTGGCCGTTATCTGGAAGCGATATCCAAGCGGCGTGCCTTGTCTGCCACACAGCGCCTGCTGGAATTGCAACCGAAGCTGGCCAACCGGGTTGATGGAGATGATATCCGCATTGTACCGATTCGCCATGTTCAGATTGGAGACATCATGCTGGTGAAGCCGGGCGGCAGCGTACCGGTGGACGGTGTCATCGTCTCCGGTGAAAGTGCGGTTAATGAATCCATGCTCACCGGTGAGTCATTACCTGTTGCCAAGCAACCCGGAGATAGGGTTGTGGCCGGTAGTATTAATGGTGAAGGGGCTTTCCGGGTGCGCACCGAGCAAGTGCTGAGGAATACGGCGCTGGCGAAAATTGTCACGCTGATGGATGAAGCGCAGGCGTCTAAAGCGCCGATCCAGAGTCTGGCCGACCGTATTGTTCCCTGGTTTGTACTGGCAACGTTGACCTTGGCGACCATCACCTTTCTTTACTGGTGGCAGTTTGATTTTGAGACTGCCTTGCTGGCTGCGACTTCAGTATTGGTTGTGACCTGTCCCTGCGCCTTCGGACTGGCGACGCCGATGTCTGTTGCTGTGGCCACCGGTGCTGGTGCTTCACGTGGGGTTCTGGTCAAGCGTGGTGAAGCACTGGAACAGCTGTCGCGGGTCAACCATGTGGTATTCGATAAAACCGGCACGCTGACCGAAGGGAGATTGCGGGTCAGTCATCTGGAATCATTTGGCGACCTTGATGAAACGGAACTGCTCAGACTGGCTGCTTCGGTGGAACAGCATTCCGAACACGGCATTGCTACGGCGATTTGCGATTCAGCAAAACAGAAACGTCTCCAGTTGGCTGAAATCAGCGGTTTTGTATCGACACCGGGGAAAGGGGTCAAGGCCAGCATCGGCAATCAGCAAGTCAGGGTTGGTACTGCTGCCTGGCTGCGGGAACAGGGCATGTCAATCTCCAGTGAGCAGGCACAACAACTTACGGTTAATGAAAGTCAGGGCGTGAGTTGCGTGCTAGTTGCGAGTGATGATGAAGTCGTCGGCCTGCTGGGCCTGATGGATGAACTGCGAGAGGACGCAGCAAACACAGTGCAGCTACTGCTTGCAGCAGGGCTAAAAGTGACTGTGCTCAGCGGTGACAGACAGGCTGTAGTGGATGCGGTTACTGCACCCCTGGGTGATATTTCCCGCCAGGCAGAGGTGTTGCCCCAGGACAAATCAGCAGTGATACGCCAACTGCAGCAGCAGGGCGATGTTGTGGCGATGGTCGGAGATGGTATCAATGATGCGCCGGCCCTGATTCAGGCCGATGTCGGTATGGCGATGGCATCCGGTACCGACGTGTCGGTTGAGAGTGCAGATGTGGTATTGTCTCATCAGGAACTCAATAAGGTCGCCGAGGCTCGGCAACTGGCATCACGCACCCTGAAAACGATTCGCCAGAATATTGTACTGTCGATCAGCTATAACGTTATCATGGTGCCACTGGCCATGATGGCGCTGGTCAGCCCGCTGGTCGCGGCGATAACCATGCCAATGAGTTCTTTACTGGTGATTGCCAACGCGGCTCGGATTGGTCGGATTTTTAAGAAACGGGCTGGCTGATTTATTTGTTCTGAATCGCTTCCTGCATAGAGGGTATTATGGAAGTCATATATGGTTTACTGCCGGGCATGCTGTTGCTGGGTATTATCGGCGTCGGTGTTTTCTTCTGGGCAGTGCGCAGTGGCCAATACGACGATATGGACGGTGCTGCCAACCGGGTACTCATGGATGACGACGAAGAACAGGATGCCGGGCGGACAACAGTAAGAGAAGAGCAGACTGACAATGACACTGATAAACCTTCTCGCAAACCTTAATTTGCCGGTATTGCAGCAACGCATCAAATGATTGGTACGGACGGCAGGACGCAGGATGTTTAAAAACTGGAGTATCAAAAAACAGCTCCAGTTCTGGGCAGGGACCACGGTGTTGGTGGTCATTATCATGGCTCTGATGGCCAATTATGCCCATTCTCTTATTGAATCATCCCGACAGGTTTTGTCAGAAAAGCTGTTACCCGTTGAAGACAGCACTCGCCGCCTCAGCAGCGTTGTCACCGCATTCAGTCAGCGTCAGCAGCAGATACTGGATAGCGAAAATCTGCCACAACTCAATCAGTTCAATCAGCGCGAAGCCCTGGAACAGCAGTTTCTGCAGAACTGGTTACGCCTGGCGCCAGTATTTGATAATGAGTCCGAGCTGAAAAAGCTTTTTACCAGCCTGTTCGATTTTTATCAGGACTTTCTGGTACTGGACAGTGACCTGTATCAGCGTAAACAGGATGTGCTTACCTCAACCCGGCAAGTCCGTCAGCAGAGTGAGGATATTGATATTCAGTCTGCCCAGTTGCAGCAGCAGTTGAGTCTTTTGGCGACCGAACTGGGGCAACGGCAGTTAGCCTCGAGACAAGCAGTGGCACAGCGGCTTAAATTGTCAGTCAGCCAGCTCAGCGCGCTCAACTACCAATCTTTTCTGGCTGTCAGTGACCAGGATTTAGAGCAGCTCACAGCACGTCTGCCCACACTGGAAAAAGAGCTTGAGCAGCAATTCAGTCTGCTTTCTGAAGCACTGCTGAGCCGGCCTGAGTTATCACGTCAACTGGCTCAAATCCGCAATGAAACAAAGGTGTTGATTGAACTGCTCAGTGGTGAACAAGGTCTGTTGAAACAGCAGCAAGAATATTGGCTTGCCCGTGCTCTGTTGGCACAGACCGCCGCCTCCTCAATGTCAGTAATGGAAGTACTGACAGAACAAATCAACCAGGTCGCCGCTGACGTTTCGGCGCAAACCTCAGCAAGCATCAGTGCCAATGTGCAACAAGCAGAGAGCACGCGTTGGCGAATTATCTTTCTCAGTCTGATGATTAGCTTTGCCATGATATTCATTGCCTGGCGGTTATTTCGGCAGATTCAGTCACCATTGATAAATATCCGGCATTCTATCCACGCTCTGGCCGAGGGAAAATTTGATACCAGAATGAGTGTGCCCGGCGCCAAAAATGAATTTTCACTGCTGGCGCGCGACTTTAATCAGTTCGCGGAGAACACTGAACAGACAATCAGCGCCCTGAATGAGGCCAGACTGTCTTTGCAGACTCGTCAGCAACACATACAAGCGATTCTCAATGGGGTACCTGAAGCGATTCTGACCCTGACAGATCGCGGGGCCATTATTGATCTGAATCCTGCCGCGGAGCAGATATTGGGTGCCTCATTCAGCGACTTGAGCGGGCAGAGCGTGCTGACTTTCTTCAGTCAGTCACAGGCAATCGATTCGGTTCAGGCCCTGGCAGAAAGGGTGGCGGAGAATCCGGAGTTTGAAGGTCAACGCCTGGATGGCAGCGCGCTCTCAATGTGGGTGTCACTGAGTCGCATCAATAATGGACAGTCCGATACCTGGGTATGTGTGATATCAGATGTCACTGCCTGGAAACAGGCCGATCAGAGGCTACAGCAACTATCGGTGGAACAGAATGCGATTCTGGAAAATGCCATTATCGGCATCGCCTTTATTCGTGATCGCCAGTTTGTCCGGGTCAACCAGCGTTTTGAACAGTTATTCGGTGTGGGCAGGGAGCAGCTTATCGGTCAGAGCACCGCGTTTTTTTATCCCAATCAGCAGGCCTATCTGCAATTTGGCGAACAGGCCTATTCTGCACTCACTTCCGGTGACAGCCATGAGGCACAGTTGGAACTGGTCAAAGCTGATGGCAGTAAATTCTGGTGTGCGATCTCAGGCAAGGCGATTGACCCGGCTAAGCCAATGGACGGTACTATCTGGCTGTTTGAAGATGTCACCAAGCAGCGTGAAAATGAAGAGTATCTGACCCGCCTTGCCAGTGTTGACGCCTTAACCGGTCTGCCGAACCGTAATGTGTTCAATGATCGGGTTGAGCATGCCATTCACAGGGCTCATCGCAGCGGCGGACGACTGGCGGTGTTTTTCCTCGATCTGGATCATTTCAAAACCATTAACGATTCTCTGGGGCACCGCGCCGGGGATATGTTGCTGAAAGAGGCAGCTTCACGGATCAAGTCCTGTCTGCGAGAGGGGGACACCGTGGCCAGGCTGGGTGGTGATGAGTTTACCTTATTGCTGGAGGAAGTGCGTTCGGCCGAATATGTCGGCAAGGTGGCAGAAAAAGTTATCGCTGCGATGTCGCAGCCTTACAGTATTGAATCCACTGAAGTGACAATCAGCCCCAGTATCGGTGTCAGCCTGTATCCGGCCGATGGCCGCGATGTTGATATGTTGATCCGTAATGCTGATGCGGCCATGTATCATGCCAAGAAACTGGGGCGTAATAACTTTCAGTTCTATTCCATGGAAATGAATGCCGAGGCTGCCGAGAGGCTGGTGATGGAGACAGCGTTACGGCGGGCAGTTGAGAACAACGAGTTGTTCCTGCATTACCAGGCTCAGTATGACCTTGATTCCGGTCAAATGGTCGGTGCTGAGGCGCTGCTGCGCTGGCATAACCCGGAGTGGGGTGAAGTCTCGCCAGCGCGTTTTGTTCCTATCCTCGAAGATACCGGGTTGATTGGACTGGTAGGCGAACGGGTATTAAGTCAGGCCTGCGAGACCTATCTGGAATTGAAAGAGGCATTACCGGCTGAGTTCATGATGGCGGTCAACCTCTCAGGTCGTCAGTTCAAGGGGGGGAATCTCGCTTCAGATATACGGCGCTTACTGAAGCGAAACGGCATGCCGGCGGCGAATCTGGAACTGGAAATCACAGAAAGCATGCTGATGGAGGATACCCAGCTTGCCACACTCACGCTGAGGGAGTTGAGCCAGATGGGAATTAACCTCGCGATTGATGACTTTGGCACCGGCTATTCTTCACTGTCTTACCTCAAACAGTTCCCGCTGAATGTGCTGAAAATCGACAGTTCCTTTATCCGCGATCTCACCACCGACAAAGAAGATGCCGCCATCGTTGATGCCATTATGGCGATGTCGAAAAGTCTGGGGCTGACCGTTGTAGCGGAAGGCGTCGAGACCGATGAACAACTGACTTATCTGAAGCAGCATCACTGTCAGCGTGCCCAGGGGTATTTACTCAGCCGGCCACTGGATAAGGACGCCTTTATGGCGCTTGTGAAACAGTCGGTCAGTGCGTAGCGCGATAGACTAAAAGCGTTTTCTGCTCAGTTTGGAATATTACGCTGAGGCCAATGTCCGGATAAAACCAGGTTTCAGTGACCCGGCCATTTTCATCCTTTTCTGACTGTTCGCTGTGTGCCGGTTCGCCAAAACGGCTCTTTACCATTTCACGATCCAGTCGCACCGATGGAATGTAAGTGAGACCAATCACCGGAACGCCCAGCAGGAAGGTTCGATCCTGCTCGCTCAGTTGATACTGATAGGCGCCACTGGGTTTATATTCACCCTCCTCGGTACGGGCTTGCATAGCTTGCAGTCTGTCCTCATCGACCTCAAGATTCATCACCAGTTTGGCAGACAGGCCGGCAAGATTGATACTGTCGAAATAAGCCTCCACGCTGCGGCTACCATCAGGATCAACAAATAGGGCTGTTTTACCGAATTCCCCGAGTTGTTGTTGCGCGGTTTTATAGTTGGTTTGTCCCAGATGAATCCCCAGAACGCGGCTGTTGCCATCGGGCATCACCGTGACTTCCCAGGGTTTCTCTGCGGGGGCCTGCGGAGAGGGAATCAGCATCAGGGCAACAATACCAACGGTAAGCAGTAGAAAACCAAGCAGTACGTTTCTTAAAATTCGCATAAATAAATTCGCTTCAATGGGTTTGCAGCCAGAAAGTGACCGGACCGTCATTAGTGAGTCGTACCTGCATCTCTGCGCCGAAGTGACCGGCGGCAGTCGAGGCATGTTTTATTCGGGCCTCTCCTACCAGATATTCAAACAGGGCTTCTCCCTGCTCGGGGGGCGCAGCCGGCGTAAAACTCGGGCGCATGCCCTTGCGGGTATCGGCCGGCAGAGTGAATTGAGGTACCAGCAGTAAACCGCCGTGGATATCCTTCAACGACAGGTTCATTTTTTCATTATCATCACTGAATACCCGGTAACCCAGAATACGCTCCAGTAAACGATCAGCATCGGTTTCAGTATCAGCTTTCTCGACGCCGACAAGAACCAGTAGCCCCTGTTGAATTTCTGCGACCTGTTTATTGCCGACATGCACATCTGCGTGAGTGACTCGTTGTAACAAGGCAATCATGATAAAACCTCTGCCATTTCGTCACTGGCGGTGACCAACGCATCAATCAATCCCGGTTCGCCGGCAGCATGACCGGCCAGGGGCACAATGCGTAGATCAATTTTGGGCCAGGCCTGCTTGAGTTCCCAGGACTGCTGCAGCGGGCAGACCAAATCGTAACGACCATGTATCACTATGGTTGGAATGTCCTGCATCTGGGCAACACTGTCGAGTATGGGCCGGTCATCGATAAAGCAATGATTCATGGCATAGTGCAACTGAATACGGGAGTGTGCCAAGGGCCCCGGTGCCTGCGTTAAATCCGGCACAAACTCATGGTCCCGCAGCATGACAATCGTGCCTTCCCAGGCATTCAGAGTTTGCGCGGCGGCGAGTTGCACGGCTTCATCTTCGTCCGTGAGTTTATCGAAGTAGGCGCGAAGTGGGCGAGGCTTCTCTGATTCTGACAAATCGGCCACCAGTTGTTGCCAGTTTTCGGGAAACAGGCGTGAAGCACCACCTTCCGCATAGACCCAGTCAACATCCTGGGCACGGCCCAGAAAGGTACCCCGCAGTATCATAGAGCTGACATGTTGCGGGTATTCGCGAGCATAGCAGAGGGCCAGCGTCGCGCCCCATGAGCCGCCAAACAGCTGCCATTTTTCAATACCCAGGGCCTCACGGATATGTTCCATATCGGCCACCAGATAATCGGTAGTGTTATTTTCCAGTTCACCTGTGGGCGTCGATCGACCGCAGCCACGCTGATCGAACAGCACAATGCGGTATTTTTCCGGGTTGAAATAGCTGCGGTGCTGCGGGCGGCAGCCTGAGCCCGGTCCACCGTGCAGGAAAATGACGGGAATACCATCCGGGTTACCGCATTCCTCGACATAAACCCGGTGCTGGCGGCCATCACTGAGCATTTCGTGGGCAAATTCGTGTGTCTGATAAGGTTCAATTTCCGGATAAAGCGTTCGCATGGTTTGGCTCAATTTTCCCTAACGGCCTGCACTATAGCATGCTGCCTGAGAACTTAGGATTCATGGCGGCGAACAAACCGCCGTCTGCATGTGGTAATTGTCTGACTAATGCGAGAAAATATGCGGTTTACATGGCGAGTCCCAGAGCGATTTGCCTGATGACCGTGGCAACACGGTGCGATTGATGATGGAAAGGCACAGGAAATAATGAACCTGCACGAATTTCAGGCTAAACAACTCTTTAACCGCTACGGCGTGCCGACGCCGCAGGGGCAGGCAGTGACTGATGCTGCTGAGGCCAGACAGGCCGCTGAATTACTGACCGGTGAACGCTGGGTAGTCAAAGCCCAGGTACATACCGGTGGCCGTGGTAAGGCTGGCGGTGTCAAGGTTGTAGACAGCGTGGACGCTGTTGAATATGCCGCGCAAGGCATGCTGGGACAGCGCCTGGTTACTCATCAAACAACCGCAGAAGGCTTGCCCGTCAACCAGGTACTGGTAGAAAAGCCAACTGATATTCAGCGTGAAATTTATCTCGCCGTTCTGCTCGACCGCAGCAGTCAGCGTATTGTGTTCATGATTTCCGCTCAGGGTGGAATGGATATTGAAGCGGTTGCAGAAGAAGATCCGGATGCGATTCTTAACCTGTATGTGGATCCGGTGGTGGGTCTGCAGAGCTATCAGTGCCGCCGTGCCGGTTTCTTCCTGGGACTCAGCGGTGCAGCTTTCAAACAACTGCAGCAGGTAATGCAAAATCTGTATCAGCTGTTTACCGAAAACGATGCCAGTCTGGTGGAAGTCAACCCGCTGGTGGTGACGGGCGAGGGCGATCTTCTGGCTGTTGATGCCAAGGTAAATCTGGATGATAACGGCCTGTTCCGTCACGCCGATCTGGCTGAGATGTTTGATCCGTCTCAGGAAGACGACGCCGAGGTGATTGCCCGTGAATTCGGTCTCAATTACATCTCACTCGATGGTAATGTCGCCTGTCTGGTGAATGGTGCCGACCCTGTCTCTTTTACCCTTCTGACGCTGCC
>JABURN010000259.1 GCA_014762585.1 Methylophaga sp. | reverse complement strand
CCACTTGATATCGTTCTTGCGAAACTCGGATTCGAACAGGCCCTTGGAATCACCGACCCCGCCCAGGCCCATATGGCCGATATAAGGTTCCGGGGTGACAAAGGTCATCGGCACGCGGTCACGGACTTTGGCTTTTCGCAGCGCCCGATTCATGATCATCGCAAACTCGTAAGCCGGCCCGAAGCAGGATGCACCCTGCACCGCCCCCACCACGACAGGCCCCGGATCTTTGATGAACTGGCGCCAGTTATCGTAGGCATCCTCAGCATGATCGACCGTACAGATAGACTCGGTAAATCCTTTCGGCCCGAAGCCTTCAATTTCATCAAAAGCGAGTTTAGGGCCCGTCGCTACCACCAGGTAGTCATAAGTCAGATGATTACCATCGGAGAGCGTCAGACGGTTGTACTGAGCTTCAATCTCGCTGACGCCGCTGTCGTAAAAATCAATGCCTTTTTTGTGCAGTGCAGGCGCCAGTTCGAAGCTGATATGACGGCGTTTGCGCCAGCCTACCGCCACCCAGGGATTGCTGGGAACAAAATGAAAGATCGGGGTATTGGAGACCACCGTAATGCGATGGTTATTGCCCAATGCTTCCTTCAGTTCGTAGGCGGCGGGCAAACCGCCCGTGCTTGCGCCTATGATCACTACGTGCGCCATAAAGATTCCCGGCTCTTAGACTGAAACGCTCAAACTAAAACTTTTTGTGCTGACTGACAATCAGTGCAGGGTATCCGGATCGCTGCCGGGTGAGACCGCTTCACTGAATATTTCAGCTACATCGACCTTATCGAAATGATAATGTTCATTACAGAATTCGCAGGCGACTTCGATCCCGCCTTCGGCATCAAGGATATCTTCCGCCTCTTCCTGCCCCAGCATGCTGATGGTTTCTGCCACCCGCTCGCGGGAACAGGTGCAGGCAAAACTGAGCGTCGCCGGGTCGAATACCCGCACTTCTTCCTCGTGAAACAGACGATGCAGCAAGGTTTCCATTTCCAGCGTCAGCAGTTCTTCATCAGTAATCGTGGAAGCCAGGTGGCTGATGCGAGACCAATCCTCTTCTGCTTTTTCCTTGTCGGCTTCTTCACTCGGCAATTGCTGCAGAAACAGTCCAGCCACATTATGATCATTGGCGTAGAGCCAGATTTTGGTGGCAAGTTGCTCGGAGTGGGCAAAATAGGTTTCCAGCGTGTCGGCGATGGTATTGCCCTGCACACTGACCACACCCTGGTAAGGCTGCTTGGCTCCCTCCACTTCGATGGTAATCGCCAGGGTGCCTTCACCCGTCAGCTCACTCAGTCCCTGGTTTTCATCGATATCGCCTTCCCACTGGGCAAAGGCACGCAGGGTATTGGCACTGGTGCACTCGACCATCAGCAGGCTGACCGGACCTTCCGAGCGAATTTGCAGCACCAGCCGGCCTTTGATTTTAACCGTGGAAGTCAGTAAGGCGGCAGCGCCCATCATCTCGCCCAATATGCGGCGGATAGCGGTGGGATAGTCACGCCGGTTGAGCACTTCCTGCCAGGTTTCCTGCAGGTTGACCCACTCGCCGCGGATCGCTGCATTATCAAAAAGAAAACGTTGTAAACAATCTGACTTCACGTTGAAACACCTATTGTGGTGAGGCGGAATAAAACAAAAAGGCCGGACATCGCTGTCCGGCCCATTCTATCGCATCAGGGTCTGAGTTCTAAGCAATCTTGAGCAGAATCTCGTTGATACGTTTGACGTAGGTCGCCGGATCTTCCAGTTGGCCACCTTCTGCCAGCAGCGCCTGATCGAAAATAATCGAGGTCCAGTCGCTGAAGAGTGATTCATCTGATTCGTCTTTGAGTTTGACGACCATTGGATGCTCCGGATTCAGTTCCAGGATAGGCTTGCTGCCAGGCACTTCCTGACCGGCCGCTTTCAGCATCCGCTCCAGGTTCTGACTCATATCGTAGTGATCGGCGACCAGGCAGGCCGGAGAGTCGGTCAAACGATGGGTAATGCGCACATCTTTGACTTTGTCATCGAGGTTTTTCTTGACCCGTTCAACCAGGTCTTCGAAGTTCTTGTCGGTTTCCTCGTGCGCTTTTTTCTCTTCCTCGTCTTCCAGCTCGCCCAGATCCAGATCGCCTTTAGCGACAGACTGCATGTGCTTGCCGTCAAACTCGGTCAGCGAGTTCACCAGCCACTCATCTACGCGATCGGTCAGCAGCAACACTTCGATGCCTTTCTTGCGGAAGACTTCCAGATGCGGGCTGTTTTTCGCTGCCGCGTAGTTTTCAGCAGTGATGTAATAAATCTTGTCCTGCTTGTCTTTCATGCGGCCGACATAGTCTTCCAGCGACACGGTCTGTTCGGCGCTGCCGGACTCGGTGGTGGCAAAGCGCAGCAGTTTGGCCAGGGTTTCCTTGTTGGCGAAGTCTTCGCCCGGTCCTTCCTTGATAACCTGGCCGAACTCTTTCCAGAACTCGGCGTATTGTTCGGGCTCATTAGTGGCCATCTTGCTCAGTTCGCTCAGTACCTTTTTCACTGAAGCGGCGCGGATGGTGTCGATGGTTTTGCTGCTTTGCAGGATTTCACGTGACACGTTCAGCGGCAGATCATTGGTATCAATCACACCGCGGATAAAACGCAGGTAACGTGGCATCAGCTGCTCGCTGTCTTCCATGATGAACACGCGTTTTACATACAGCTTGATGCCGTGCATGCGATCACGATCCCAGAGATCGAATGGTGCCTTGGACGGAATATACAGCAGCGAGGTGTATTCGATATTGCCTTCGACCTTGTTGTGGGTCCAGGTCATCGGATCCTGGAAGTCGTGGGCAATCTGCTTGTAGAACTCTTTATATTCCTCATCGGAAATATCATTCTTGGACAGGGTCCAGAGGGCAGTTGCTTTATTGACGGTCTCTTCGCCCTGATCGGCCTCATCAATCTCGCCGTCTTCATTGGGCACCGCCTCTTTTTTCATGACGATCGGCAGATTGATATGGTCGGAATATTTGCTGATGATGTTGCGCAGACGCCAGCCGTTGAGGAATTCGTCTTCGCCTTCACGAAGGTGCAGAGTGATTTCAGTACCGCGATCCGCTTTTTCGATGGTTTCGATGGTGAATTCACCTTCCCCGGCTGATTCCCACTGCACGCCATGCTCGGCACCGACACCGGCGCGGCGGGTTTTCAGCGTGACTTTGTCAGCGACAATAAAAGCAGAATAGAAACCGACACCAAACTGGCCGATCAATTGAGAATCCTTGGATTCGTCACCGGTCAGGCTGTCGAAGAATTTACGGGTGCCACTGCGGGCAATGGTGCCGATATTGTCGATGACTTCTTCACGGTTCATGCCGATGCCGTTGTCGCTGATAGTGACAGTGCGGGCGTCGGCATCGAAGTCGACCCGGATTTTGAGATCCGCGTCATCTTCATAGAGTGCATCGTCCGACAGGGCCTGGAAACGGAGCTTGTCTGCTGCGTCAGCCGCATTGGAAATCAGTTCACGCAGAAAAATCTCCTTGTTCGAATACAAGGAGTGGATCATCAGGTTCAGTAACTGTTTGACTTCAGTCTGGAAACCCATGGTTTCCTTGTGTGCATCAACGCCCATTGAAATAATGCCTCCATCTGGCTGTTGGTTGGAATATGCACAGCAAATGGGGACGGCGGATCACAAAATCAAGTCATTGATTTAAATTTGCCTGAACTTGGAATTTTGTCATCTGCCCACCATAATAGGTGAGTATCAATAAGGATACTCTGAGCGCCACGACCGGACTGTTTTCTACATGTCGAAAAACGAGCTTCGCATCCTGACCTACAACCTGCACAAGGGTTTTAACACAAGCAACCGCCAGTTCACCTTGCACCCTATTCGCGATGCGCTGGTCGAAACCAACGCCGATATCATGCTGTTGCAGGAAATTCAGGGCGAACACAGCGAGCACGGGCTAGTGCATCACCAGTGGCCCAGTGAGCCGCATTTCGAGTTTCTGGCACAGGACGTCTGGCCGCATTATGCCTATGCCAAGAATGCCGTATACAGTGTCGGCCATCACGGCAATGCGATCCTAAGCAAATACCCGCTGGATAACTGGGAAAACATCAATGTGTCGCCCTTCACCTGGGCCAGCCGCAGTCTGCTTCATGGAGAAATCAAACTACCCTGGCATGACGACGTGTTGCATATTATCTGCATTCATCTGGGCCTGATTGGCATGGAAAGACGGCGTCAGTTCGTCACCCTCTGCGAACGCATTGAAGAACATGTGCCCCATGATGCACCGCTGATTGTGGCCGGTGATTTCAATGACTGGGCCGGTCAAGCAGAAAAGCGCCTGGCTCAGCACCTGGATCTCAAAGAGGCCTATCGCACCCTGCATAATCGCTATGCCCGCACCTGGCCTTCCTGGATGCCGGTGCTGAAAATGGACCGGATTTATTACCGGGGCATGGAGCCGACGCTCTGCGAGAGGCCGCCGCATTCGTCCTGGAACCGTTTGTCGGACCATGCACCCCTGGTCGCGTCGTTTGAGTTCTGATGGCACTCAGCCATGTCTCTGAAACAGCGTTTATCGAACTGGGCGTATACACTCAAACAGCATATCACCGCGATTTACCTGGTCTATCGCGACCCGGAGACACCGGTTCTGACCCGCTGGCTGGCCTTACTGGTTGTGGCCTATGCACTCAGCCCGATTGATTTAATCCCGGATTTTATTCCGGTGATTGGTTATCTGGATGATCTCATCTTATTGCCGCTGGGCTGCTGGCTGGTGATTCACAGCGTACCCGATGTGGTCTGGCAACGGAGTCTGGCAAAGGCGGGAGATCGCTCCGACCTCCCCCCATTCAAATGGATGAGTCTCGTGGTGATACTGTTGTGGCTGTTAATTGCGATGCTGGCGGTTTATTGGCTATTCAGCTGAGCGTCTGAAACTGGACTTCTCAGTCACTTGTGCTTAAATTGCGCGCGAACTGCATAAACAGGAGTCGAAAATGCCTGATATCGTCGTGATGTTTTTCTTGCTGGGTTTAACTGCCGGTATCGTCAAATCCGATCTGGAAATACCCAAAGCCGCTTACGACGTGCTCAGTCTGTTGCTGATGCTCACTATCGGTCTGAAAGGCGGGATGGCATTACATGGCAATATGGGCTGGCATCTGTTACCGGAATTGCTCAGCGTTGCCGCATTGGGCTTCCTTATTCCGGCTGTGCTCTACCCCCTGCTGCGAAAACTGGTTGGCCTGTCCGTGGCTGACAGCGCCAGTTTTGCCGCGCACTACGGCTCGGTCAGTGCCGGTACTTTTGCCGTTGCACTGGCCTATGCTGAAACACACGACATGCAAATCGGCGGTCAGGTCACGCTCTACCTTGTTTTGCTGGAGCTGCCTGCGATTCTGTTCGGTCTGCTGATTTTCAACAAATTTTCCGGTGAAAGAGCCTCACGCAGCAAGTCGCATATTCTGCATGAGGCCCTCACCAACCGCGGTGTCCTGCTGCTGGTCGGGGGTGTGATTATCGGCTGGATGTATGGTCCTTCCAAAGGTGCTGAAGTGACGGATCTATACACCTTGATGTTTAAAGGGGTACTGGCCCTGTTCCTGCTGGAGATGGGACTGGTCGCTTCCGAAGCGCTCAAGCGGGTGTCTCTGGATAAAATCCGGGTTGTCCTGTTTGCTCTCATCGCTCCGTCGCTGCTGGCCGTTTTCGGTGTACTGACCGGCCAGTGGCTAGGACTGCCAGAAGGCTCAGTGCTGATTCTGGCCACGCTCACCGCCAGTGCTTCTTATATCGCAGCGCCGGTCGCCATCCGCTCAGCGATTCCCAAAGCCGATATCGGTCTCGCCATGCTGGCCTCGCTGGGTCTGACTTTTCCGTTCAATGTGCTGATAGGGATTCCGCTCTACCATAGCTGGATTCAGTAAGTTCGGTCTTTCTATCTGTAAACACGCACTGTGAAGTGGCAGAAATCCCTCTGCCACTTCATGATGCTGTTAACTAAGACGCATATGTCCATAAATCTGTGATCCGCTTATCCAGATTTTGCCAGACACTCAACGACAACAATAAGCGTTAAACTCGGTCCATATGTGATTCAAAATTAATCAGCAGGAGGCGCTATGGATTTACAGCTCACGGGCAAATTGGCCCTGGTCACAGGCAGCACCGCAGGTATTGGCTATGCCATCGCCAAAATGCTGGCTGCGGAAGGGGCTGATGTCATCATTAATGGCCGCCGTCAGGATTCGGTAGATGAGGCGGTCGCCTCGCTCACCACTGAAGCAGGCGGTCGCCTGTTCGGCTTTGCCGGCGATATCGGCACAGCGGAAGTCGCTGACAAGCTTTTTGAGCAATTCCCTGAGGTTGAAATTCTAATCAATAACATGGGCATCTTTGAGCCAGTCGCTTTTGAGGAGATCAGCGACAGTGACTGGCGGCGTTTTTTCGAGCTGAATGTGCTCAGCGGCGTCCGCCTGGCAAGACTCTATCTGCCTGTCATGAAACAGAAAGACTGGGGTCGTATCATTTTCATTTCCAGTGAGAGTGGTATACAGATACCGGCAGAAATGATCCATTACGGTATGACCAAGTCCGCCCAGATAGCTGTGGCACGGGGTATTGCTGAGGATGTCGCCGGGACCGGTATCACCGTCAACAGTGTGCTGCCCGGACCCACCCGCTCTCGCGGGGTAACGGATTTCGTCGAGGACATGGCACAACAGCAGGGACAAACGCTGGAACAGTTTGAAGCGGATTTTTTTGAAAATGTCCGCCCCACCTCATTAATCAAGCGCTTTGCCAGTACAGATGAAGTCGCTTCTATAGTCTGCTATCTTGTCAGTCCACTGGCTTCGGCAACTACCGGCGCCGCGGTCCGCGTTGATGGGGGTGTGGTAAAAAGTGCGTTCTGAACATAAGGGTGCCCGATGACGCTGCTCCGTAGAGAAAAATAGTAAAGTCAAAGTCATGCTGGTGCGACAGTTCCAATTTCTTGTTCTTCTCATACTGCTGAGTTTCGGCCAGTTCATCCATGCTGAGACTACTGCGGCGCCAGTCATTGAAATTTCACAACTTGAGCAGCAGTTTATCCGCGAGCCAGCCCAGTATCTGGTCACTGACCCGGTGCTGGGATTATCAGACCTGGCAGAAGAAGATTTCCGGCCACTCAATGATTCTTCTATCAACCAGGGTATTTCCGATCAGGCGTTCTGGATCCGTTTTTCTCTTAACAACAGCTCCAATCAAGCTATTGAGTGGGTACTTGCGCACAAAACCGCTTATCTCGACCATCTTGAAATATTTTTAGAAGATAAGCAGGCAGAGACTCAATACTTTCATCTCTCCGATCGGGAAAGATTCGACCACCGGCTGCTGGCCTATCGGACGCTCGCACTGCCTCACACTACCCAAGCCGGAGGCATGACCAAGGTTTATCTGAAACTTTACTTTGACAAGGCAGACAGCGTCACTCTCGATTTTGAGCTCAGTGACGCTTCAGTTTTTATTAAGCAGCAGCATCGGGAGTATCTTCTCTACGGGCTGTTCTATGGTGCCATGCTGGTACTGATTGTGATTTCCTTTCTTGGCGCCCTGTTACTCCGCCAGTGGCTCTATCTCCTGTACACCGGTTTTCTGGCCAGCAGCACAATGATGTGGGCTTTGCTCAACGGCTTTGCCTATCAGTTTGTGTGGCCAGGCTCCGTGTTCTGGCATAACGAAGGGTTTCATATCTTTTATCTGCTGGTCTCGGCCACTGCAATTTTGTTCTCCCGCCAGTTCCTGATGACCCGTTTACAGTTTCCCCGATTGGATAAATGGCTCCGCTGGCTACCTGCGGTGTTCGTCGGTGGCATTGTGTTTCGCTTTGCCGGATTCTATGAGCCGGTGCTCTATCTTGCCATGCTGAGCATAGTCAGCCTGATGTTGCTTAGTGTGCTTGGTCTCAAAGCCTATTTGCAGGGCATGGTCTATGCCCGCTGGTATGCTCTGGCCTGGCTGGTGTACGGTTGCGGTCTTGCGCTCAGCGTGACCGCTGCAACGACCTCTCTTCTGCCCTGGGGCATGAACTCCCTGCTTTATGCCCAGTTAGGCGCCATAGTCGAAGCATTAATGCTGCTCATGGCGCTGGGTGATAAAGTCAGGCACTGGGAAAGAGACCACCAGCAGATTCTGCAACTGGTGCATCAGGATCCGCTGACCGGACTGGGTAACCGTCGGCTGATGCCGGATGCGATCAAGTCATTGCAGAATGCTTTCATTCACAATGGTAAACCGGTCTTTCTGGCTTTGCTGGACCTGGACTATTTCAAGCAAGTTAATGACCGCTATGGCCATGAGGCCGGTGATGAGGTCATTAAACTACTAGCTTCTCTGATGCAGAATCTCTCCCGGAGTGAGGATATCTGTATACGCCAGGGTGGTGATGAATTTCTGATTCTGTTTCAAGCCGGAAATGAACAAAAAGCCATACATAAAATCGACCGGCTGCTTCGGGTATTCCGGGATCACCGCTTTCATATCAACGACGACAGTTTTTCAACCAGCCTCAGCGCGGGTATCAGCTTTTTATTCAGTGCCGATAAAGTCGTGTCAGAGCAAACGGCTTTCCGTCAGGCCGACCGAGCTTTGTACCGGGCCAAACAAGGCGGTGGCAATCAGTGCCTGATTTATCATAACAACGCTGATAATACCGGTGCCGTTGACACTGAACGCAGTTCAACTTCCCGTACTCACTCACCACAATCATGAGCCCGGACATTTACACAGGACGCTATGCCCCCTCACCCACCGGGCCACTGCACTTTGGGTCACTAGTCGCGGCAGTAGCCAGTTACCTTGATGCCCGCATACACCAGGGACGATGGTTAGTGAGAATGGAGGACCTGGATAAGCCTCGGGAGATGCCGGGCGCCGCTGATGACATCCTGCGCACCCTCGAAGCCTATGGCTTTGAATGGGATGGCGAAGTCATGTATCAAAGCCAGCGGCATGAAGCCTATGAGGCTACGCTGGCGCAGTTGATTGCAAATGGCCAAGTCTACAGCTGTAACTGTAGCCGGCGCGAGGTGGCAGATATTGCCCATGCCGGCATCGAAGGGCCGGTTTATCCCGGCCTTTGTCGCGATGGACTCAGCCGTGAACGCGACACTGTTGCCTGGCGTTTTAAAACCGATGCCGCGCATCTCCTGTTTCGGGATCGGATTCAGGGCCAGTTTGATCATCGTATGCAGCGGGATATCGGCGACTTTGTGCTGAAGCGGGCCGATGGCAAGTTTGCTTATCAACTCGCTGTTGTGGTCGATGACGCTGAACAAAATATCAGCCATGTGGTGCGCGGCGCTGACTTACTCAACTCAACCAGCCGTCAGATTCTGTTGCAATACAGCCTGCAACTGCCATCACCGGTCTATGCGCATATTCCGGTAGCCACCAATCTGGCAGGCGAAAAACTGAGTAAACAAACTGGGGCTGAAGCACTGAGCACCGACAATAAAGCACAGATGCTAAGCCGTGCATTCGTATTTCTGGGCCTCAACCCACCAAGTGAACTATGCCATTCGTCAGTCGATATCCTCTGGCAATGGGCAAATGAGCACTGGCAACTGGAAAAAGTCCCAAGCCAGACTCAGTTAATCAGCGACTAAAATTGATAAAAGCGATTAATGAAAATCGCTCAGAGGCCGACACAATCTGCAGACTGATTCGTTTGTCCTCGACAGGCAATAATTACAAGGAACCACCCCATGCTCAGCCAGCTGACCGTCAAAAAGAAACTCATCCTCGTTGCCATCATGGTAGCCCTGACACTCATCATCATTCTGGCGCTGGAACAATTCGCCATGCGTAAGGTGGTGCAGCTGGAAACAC
>JABURN010000101.1 GCA_014762585.1 Methylophaga sp. | reverse complement strand
ACTGGCATAGCCGGCCAGTTGTGCCCAAGGCACCAACCCACCTCCGGCTGCACCGTGAATCTGAGAGACCCCGGGGGTCGCGATCAGTTTACCGTCAGCGGCGCTGGCTGCCCCGTGCATGAGGAGAGCGGAGAGTAAAATAATCATTTTCCACATAGTTTTTTTGCCAGTCTGACACGGCTTCTGCCGGGATGGGTTTGGAAATAAAGTAACCCTGAACCTGATCACAATTGAATTGTTTAAGTAAAGCAAGTGTTTCCTCATTCTCTACGCCCTCAGCCACCACCTCAAAACCCAGACCATGGGCCATATCGATAGTTGAACGGACAATCAACTGGTCCTTGGGTGACTGGTTAAGGTGCATAATAAAACTTTTATCGAGTTTGATTTCATCCACCGGTAAACCTTTGAGTTTGGATAGGGAGGATTGTCCGATACCGTAATCATCGATGGCGATAGTAAAACCGAATTTTTTAAGACTACGGAGAGAAAGCACCACTGAGGCCTCATCATGCATGATATCGCGCTCAGTAATCTCCAAAGTGATAGTGCTGGGTGTCACTCCATACTCTTCGCAAGAATCTCGAATGAATGATTCAAAATCCGGATGCGCCAAATCCTGTGCGGATACATTGATTGCCGCACCTACATAAACTTCCTGTTGCTGCCATTCTCTGAGTTGATGAAAGACTGATCTTATTACCCAGTGAGTCAGGTCCACAATGAGTGAAGCCTCTTCAGCCAGATTTACAAACACTTCAGGCGAGACAAAGCGATCATCTTCACGGCGCCATCTGATCAAGGCCTCACATTTGAACTGGTGTTCTCCCTGCAGATAAATTTTTGGTTGATAGACCATAAACAACTGGCCGGCCCCATCTGACATGATTACTTTGCGTAAAGCTTCCATCATCGCCAGACGCTGCATGTGCACTTCATCCTCGCCTTCTTCATAACAATGAATGCGCTGTTTGTTTTTTCGCGCTGCGTCGAGCGCGATGGCGGTGCGACGGAGAATAGTGATGGGATCAGTTCCACTGTGTCGGTAGAGGCTGACCCCCGCATGTAAATCCAGATTGATATTCAGATCTGCGACTTTGAAGGTATGTTCCAATTCAGTCAGATAGCTGTCCGCAACTTGTATTGGTGAGTGGCTCGCATCAAGACTGATGGCTGAGAAGAATTCAGCGCCTTCCAGCCGGGCTGAAAACTGAATTCCCGAATTCATTTCTCTAAGTCGCTCGGCCAGTGCAACAAGACAGGCATCAGCTGTCTCTGGTCCTAATCGGTCATTAATCTGACGGAAATTGTTAATACTGATAGCCAGAAAAATGTATTCACCTTCACTAGCAAGTTGCGTGCTCAACAATGTTTTGACATGTTGTGAGTTGGGTAACTTAGTGAGTGAGTCATGATTGGCCTGAAAGCGTATTTCGTCTTCACGCTTTTTTACCTGCTGCCCCATCTGCTGAAAAGCCTTTTCCAGCGACTCTATCTCCTGCCCACCAGTAATATTGATACGCTCTGTGTATCGTCCCCGAGCATACTCTCCAGCAAGTCCAGACAAACGCTGTAATGGCACCGTCAGACTCTTGGCAAAAAATATACTCAGCAGTGATGCTAATGAAGACACAACAACAGCCAGAATGGTGTTGTTCAGCAGAATGCTGTCATATTGTTGATACAGAGGCACCAGACTACTGACCAAAATCACCGAAACCGGTTGTTTAGAGGCGGAGTCGAGTTCAAAGTCCTCAGTAAAAAAGGCAGGTCGACTAAATAAAAGCTTGCTATACGACTGGTTATTCAGTTCCTGACGGAAATCAGCAAAACTCTTCATACGAATCGTGGAACTGAGCAAATGGTTATCACCTTGGAAAAAGCTGATCTCGAGGCCGGTTAAAGTCTTTAATTCAGTCAAAACCTCTTCATCAATCTTGAAACCAACTATTGAGTAGGCAATGACATGTGGAGCTTTAACCGGTAATAAAATCAATTGATAGATTTGCTCTTCCAATGTCACAAACAAAGCAATGGCAGGGTTATTAATCAGCTGCTGGGCTGCATAAGGACTCAACTGATTCTCGAAGGAAAAGTTTTCACTACTGGAGGAGATGTATTGGCCAGACATATCTGTAAGCAACATAATGTCCGCTCCGATGCGCTCACCATGATTCTCCAGCACACTCCGGATAGTTTTCTCATCAGAGGTGGCAACTGCACGTATGTACCCAAAATCCGAGGTGAGAATTTTTGCTGCTGTAACCAGCATCTCAGCCTTCGCATCAAGATACTGACTCATGATTGCTTTGGCTTTCAATACATCCTGTTGTAACTGGGATTCATTGAATTTACTGCTGATCCACCATGTACTGCTCTGAATCAGAACAGTAGTGAGGAATACCAGCATGGCACAGAGGAGAAATATCTTATTTCGAAGTTTGATCCGTCTGAGATACTCCACTAAAGGTATCCTCGAAGCTATTGGTGGGTTCTGGCTCCTTAATGTCTATCTGCAGAACATACAGTCCCTGTTCATTCTGTGGTAAATCCCCGAGGCTGACGGTGGTTAATTGTTCAGGTCCAATCGCTTGATGCTTATGCCAGATGTTGAACTCATCACTGTCAGAGATGCTGACAGTGGCCTGTCCCGTCTTATCTGTCACTGCGGTCGATTCAGAACGAGAAACAAAAATATAGGCGATCATCGTATCGTGAATATTACAACCAAGCACCACGACACCGTGTTTAGGGAAGGCGACAGGACTCTCAGGCTTGTCAGCATAAAGTTTCAGCTCGAAAGTCTTGGCTTTAGAGAATGAATAAACATGATGACGAATATTGTCACTGTTCGGGAAGTCGACTTGTCTGTCAGTCTGAATCAGTAACTGTTCAGGCCGGAAGCGTTTATTTATTTGATCCATCACCGCCGGCTCTGCGTCTGCTGCGGAGATAGTCTCATCGGTAAAGGGTTCAATCACCACATCCGGAAGGGGTTGTCCAAACTGATTCGTGCTTACAAAAGTGACTGTCTCAGCAACCGAGACAAAAGACAATGTCAGACCAAACAACAGCAATAATGTTTTACAAATTCGCCGAGCGAAGCTCATCGAGAACCAACTTTTATGTAGTGCGCAACCATGACCATAGTATGATGATTGACGCATCCGTGCAAAAGAAATTCGTGGACCTTTCAGGCGTTCAACTTCATGTACCTGGCTGTGATAACAGCCCCCGAGTGTCACAAATAAAAAAAGCCACATCGAGAAGAGATGTGGCTTTTACCTGTTGAAAATGACTTTCTGAGAATCAGTTAAGCAAGGTCCGCAGGTCTTCCAGTTCTCTGAGAAGCTCACGCACCAGATCTTTCTGATCCTGCTTGTTGGTGGTAACCGTTTTCACTTCACCCGATGGTGTCAGTTGCTGACGGGCTCCGCCGATAGTGAAACCCTGTTCATAGAGCAGAGCGCGGATTTCACGAATCAGAATCACGTCATGACGCTGGTAATAACGACGATTACCACGGCGCTTGACCGGTTTGAGTTGGCTAAATTCCTGTTCCCAGTAGCGCAGCACGTGGGGCTTCACGCCACACAGTTCACTCACTTCACCGATGGTGAAATAGCGCTTACTCGGAATGGGCGGTAATTCGTTGTTGTTACTCGCTTCCAGCATAACTGTCCACCCTCGCTTTCAGTTTTTGGCCGGGTCTGAAAGTCACCACACGACGGGCAGAGATGGGGATTTCTTCACCGGTTTTAGGGTTACGACCAGGCCGTTCACTCTTGTCTCTGAGCTCAAAGTTACCGAAACCGGATAATTTAACCTGCTCACCTTTTTCCAGTGCGGTACGAATCTCTTCGAAAAACATTTCAACCAGCTCTTTGGCTTCACGTTTGTTAAAACCCAGCTCATCGTAGAGTTGTTCCGTCATATCGGCCTTAGTCAGTGCCATGTATACCTCTAAATTCTTCTTTTAATAATACTAATCAGGATCTTATCGTTGCACCGACAGCCTGTTCCAGTGTGTCAGTCACAGTTTTGATCAGCGCATCGACTTCGTCATCTTTGAGCGTACGTTCACCGTGCTGGAGGTGGAATGCCATGGCGAGACTCTTCTTGCCGAGCTCGACTCCATCTCCAGTATAGACGTCAAATAGTTGAAATGACTTAAGAATATCAGAATCAATTGCGCTCAGGCAATCTTCTATTTGACCGGCGGTGATCGCCTCGTCAACCACCAGGGCCAAATCCCGGCGTATTGCAGGATATTTGGATAAGGCAGTAAATTCAGGGATTTGGGCCAGCAATACCGCAGGCAGACTCAATTCAAACAGATACACCCGGCCATTCACATCAAGCGGCTTCTGCAGTTTTGGATGCAGGGCACCGAGCCAGCCTATGGCTTCTCCGTTCTTGTAGATTCTGGCTGTCTGGCCCGGGTGCAGCGCAGGATGCGTTTCAGCTTGGAAGCGAATGTCGCCACCGGTGACATCGAGTAATGCTTCAACATCGGCCTTGGCATCGAAAAAGTCGACTTCACGGGCTTTTTCAGACCATTGTTCAGCATCTTGATCACCATATATCAGGCCGCCGATACGACGCTCCTGTTCGATGTTGTCGAGATCACCTTTAAACACGCGTCCGACTTCAAACAGACGTACCCGTTCATGCTGGCGATTGGCATTATAGACCAGCGCCTGCACCAGGCCCGGCCACAATGAGGTGCGCATCACCGATAAATCCGCTGAAATCGGATTGGCCAGCTTAATCGGGGCTAAATCGTCTTCAGCCAGTAAAGACTGCAGCCTGGGTTCGACAAAGCTGTAGGTCACCGCCTCGAAATAGCCGCGATCGACCAGCAGATTCTGCAGTCGTTCAAGCTGCGTCAGCCGTTCAGTGATATTACTGGTCAGTACCGTGCCCTGCGGACGGGTTTCCGGCAGTCTGTCATAACCATAAAGGCGACCCAGCTCTTCAATCAGATCCACTTCAATGGCCAGATCAAAACGGAAGCTCGGCACGGTCACCTGCCAGCCGTCTTCAACCCGGGTTAAAGCCAGTCCCAGACGACTCAACTGCTCGCTCACTTCAGCGGCTTCGAGGCTGATTCCCAATACCCGTTTAATCCGGTCTTCACGTAAATGAATGGATGCTGTTGACGGTAAATCCTTGTCACTAAGCACTTCAGTCACAGGGCCTGCTTCACCACCGACAATGTCTAACAGCAAAGCTGTTGCCCGCTGCATGGCTTGTTGGGCCAGTGCCGGATCGACACCACGCTCAAAACGGTGTGATGAATCGGTATGCAGCCCATATGCGCGGGCTTTACCGGCAATGGCATCGGGACTGAAAAACGCTGCTTCCAGGAACAGATTATGGGTTGTTTCAGTCACACCAGACTGTTCGCCGCCCATAATACCGGCCAGCGCCAGTGGACCGTTATCGTCAGCAATCAGCAAGCTCTCTGGCTGAATCTCAATCTCCTGGCCATCAAGCAGGGTCAGCTTATCGCCGCCCTGTGACAGTCTTACGCTGATGCCGTTATTCAGCTTATCCAGATCGAAAGCATGCATGGGCTGACCCAGTTCCAGCATGACATAGTTGGTTACATCGACAACCGGACCCAGACTGCGCAGACCACTACGACGCAGTTTCTCCTGCATCCAGACTGGCGTTTCCACCTGCGGATTCACGTTCTCGATAACACGGCCCAGATAGCGCGGGCATGCAGCCGTGGCACTAACTTTGACAGGGAAAGTTTTATCCGAACTCGCCTTAACCTCGTCACAGTTGACCTGGCAGACATCGGTAGAAGTCAGTACACCGACCTCGCGGGCGACACCGGCCACACCCAGGCAGTCACTGCGGTTGGGTGTCAGATCAATATCAATCGAGACATCGTCCAGCCCCAGATAAACGCGAAAGTCCTCTCCTACCGGCGCTTCATCTGCCAGTTCCATCAGGCCGTCAGCAGATTCAGTGAGGCCCAGCTCTTTGGAAGAACACAACATGCCGAAAGAAGGCACACCGCGAAGTTTGGCTTTCTTGATTTTGAACTCGCCCGGCAGCACCGCGCCAACCACGGCCACGGGGACTTTCAAGCCTTCACGCACATTACTGGCGCCACAGACAATTTCAAGCAACTCGGCATCACCGACATCGACCCTGGTCAGACGCAGTTTATCGGCATCCGGGTGCGGTTCCACCGATTTCACTTGGCCGACGCGCACGCCATTGAAATCACCGGCGACCGGTTCGACCGCGTCAACTTCCAGTCCGGCATTGGTCAGTTTTTCTACCAGCGCAGCGGTGTCCAGTTCTGGATTCACCCACTCGCGTAACCACTTTTCGCTAAACTTCATTGTTAATTATTCCCGCCGATTATTTGAACTGACTGAGGAAACGCAGATCGTTATCAAAGAACAGACGCAGGTCATTGACGCCATAACGCAGCATCGCCATCCGCTCGACACCAAGACCAAAGGCAAAGCCCAGGTATTTTTCACTGTCGATATTCACATGTTCAAACACATTCGGGTGCACCATGCCGCAGCCGAGGATCTCAATCCAGCCGGTGTGGCTACAGACGCGGCAACCCTCGCCGCCACAGATCACGCAC
The DNA here is from genome assembly GCA_014762585.1 of Methylophaga sp. Taxonomy (GTDB): domain Bacteria; phylum Pseudomonadota; class Gammaproteobacteria; order Nitrosococcales; family Methylophagaceae; genus Methylophaga. The sequence continues at coordinate 3,362 of JABURN010000101.1, read as the reverse complement.
TCAATATCCGCTTCCGCTGAAGGCTCGGTGAATGGGAAATAAGAGGGACGGAAACGCACCTTCAGTGGCTTTTCAAAAAAGGCCTGCAGAAAGTCGGATAACACACCTTTCAGATCGGTAAAGCTGATGTTTTCATCCACCATCAGGCCTTCAACCTGATGAAACATGGGTGTATGCGTCAGATCCGAATCACAGCGATAGACACGGCCAGGCGCAATCAGTCGCAATGGCGGCTGATTCTCTTCCATCACCCGGATTTGTACCGGTGAGGTGTGCGTACGCAACAGCTTATCGGCATCAAAGTAAAAGGTGTCGTGCATCGCACGGGCCGGATGGGTCTCCGGAATATTCAATGCGGTGAAGTTATGGTGACTATCTTCGATTTCAGGGCCTTCGGCGACATCAAAACCGATGTTACGGAAATACCGCTCAATCCGTTGCAGGGTTCGCGTCACCGGATGCAGGCCACCTACCTCGCTGTTGCGTCCCGGCAGCGTGACATCGACGGTTTCCGCTTTCAGCGCAGCCTGCATCGCCGCTTCAGCCAGCGCTTTGCCACGTTGTTCGACTAGACCGGTGACTTCCTGCTTGGCCAAGTTCACTGACTTACCAATGACCGGGCGATCTTCAACACTGACATTACCCAGCTGTTTCAGATAGGCCGTGATTTTGCCTTTTTTGCCCAGGTATTCGACGCGGACATCATCCAGTGCCCGGTTATCCTGTGCTTCCGCCACAGCCTGCCTGGCTGTTGCCGTAATTTCTTCTAAAGCCTGTAACTGTGACGACAGTTCAGCCATATTTCCCCCTCATCAGAAACAAAAAAGGGCCGTGGTTGCGGCCCTTTTTTAGTCACTACAGCACTAAGGCTATCGCTCTTTACAGGCGATTTACTTAGCCAAAGCTGCTTTTGCTTTTTCCGCGATAGCTGCGAAAGCCGCTTCATCATGCACGGCGATATCAGCCAGTACTTTACGATCGATTTCAATTGACGCTTTTTTCAGGCCATCGATCAGACGGCTGTAGGACAAACCGCAATCACGAGCAGCCGCGTTGATACGCGCGATCCACAGGGTACGGAAATTACGTTTTTTCTGACGACGGTCACGATAGGCATATTGACCGGCTTTGGTTACAGCCTGGACGGCAACACGGTAAACGTTCTTACGACGACCGTAATAACCTTTCGCTTGATCCAGAACTTTTTTATGGCGTGCGTGTGCAGTTACGCCGCGTTTTACTCTAGGCATCGGAAAACTCCTTAATTACAGATTCGGCAGCATTTTACGGACTGACATGTGATCTGCTTTGCAGACTGTCAGGGTACAACGCAGCTGGCGTTTACGCTTGGTGCTTTTCTTGGTCAGGATATGGCTGGTAAAAGCTTGTGAACGCTTGAATTTTCCGCTGCCAGTGCGTTTAAAACGCTTGGCGGCACCACTGTGGTTTTTTAACTTAGGCATTGTATTTACAACTCCGCATTCAAATTTATGTAGTTATTTTTTACTGATTGGCGACAAAACCATGATCATCTGCCGACCCTCTTTTTTGGGACGCTGCTCGACACTAGAAATCTCGTCCAAATCTGCCGCCACTCGTTCGAGTAATTTCAGACCCAGATCCTGATGTGCCATTTCACGTCCGCGGAAGCGGAGGCTGACTTTCGTTTTGTTACCGCTTTCAAGGAAACGTACCAGGTTGCGTAGTTTTACCTGATAATCCCCTTCTTCTGTGCCAGGCCGGAATTTGACTTCCTTAACCTGAATTTGTTTTTGTTTTTTACGAGCTTCGGCTTTTTTCTTGCCTTCCTCAAACAAAAACTTGCCGTAATCCATGATACGGCAAACCGGTGGTTTTGCCTGAGGGGCAATTTCCACCAAATCCAAATCGGCATCCTCGGCTTTCTGAAGTGCTTCCTTCAAGGAAACAATACCGAGTTGCTCACCGTTAGAATCCGTCAATCGTACTTCTTTGGCTGTGATTTCACCATTCAGCCGTTTCTGATCTGTAGCGATGTTCTAGTCCTCTAAAATAATTCGACCGCGGCGAGCGACGTCTTCCTTCAGCAAGCTGGCAAAGTCAGAAACCGGCATGGCGCCGAGATCTTCACCCTTGCGTGTACGTACCGCCACGGCTTGATTCTGTTCTTCGCGTTCACCGACAACTAATAAATAGGGAACGCGGCGAAGTGTATGCTCGCGTATTTTAAAGCCAATTTTCTCGTTTCTCAAGTCTGTATCGACTCTAAAGCCTTGTTTCTGCAAATCCTGAGCAACTTGTTTGACGTAATCGGCCTGTTTATCACTGATGCCCATTACCATGGCCTGCTTGGGTGCAAGCCAGGTTGGGAAGGCACCGGCATACTCTTCAATCAGAATACCAATAAAACGTTCCAGTGACCCCAGAATCGCCCGGTGCAGCATCACAGGGACCTGTTTACTGCCGTCATCGGCAACATAACTGGCATCTAGACGGCCCGGCATGGAGAAGTCGACCTGGATGGTGCCGCACTGCCAGACACGGCCCAGGCAATCTTTGAGCGAAAACTCAATCTTGGGACCGTAGAATGCGCCCTCGCCCGGTTGCAGATCCCAGTCCAGTTCTGCTGCATTGAGCGCCTGTTCCAGTGCATGTTCCGCCTTGTCCCAGACTTCATCACTACCGACGCGGTTTTCCGGCCGGGTGGATAATTTAACAATGATTTCGTTGAAGCCGAAGTCTGCATACACTTCATGCAACAAATCTATAAACGTCGCCACTTCTGACTGAATCTGATCTTCAGTACAAAAGATATGCGCATCATCCTGGGTAAATCCGCGCAGACGCATCAGGCCATGCAAAGTACCCGAGGGTTCGTTACGGTGACAGGAGCCGAATTCGGCCATACGCAACGGCAGATCACGGTAACTTTTGAGGCCTTGATTAAAAATCTGAATGTGGCACGGGCAGTTCATCGGTTTGACCGCGTAGTCACGGCTTTCCGAGTGGGTGCTGAAAATCATGTCACCGAACTTGTCCCAGTGACCGGATTTTTCCCATAAGGTACGATCGACCACCTGTGGCGTGCGCACTTCCTGATAATCGTTGTCACGCAATACGTCGCGAATATAGTTTTCCACCACGCGATAAATCTGCCAGCCGTTGTCGTGCCAGAAGATCATGCCGGCCGCTTCTTCCTGCAAGTGGAACAGGTCGAGGCTCTTGGCGATTTTACGGTGGTCGCGTTTTTCTGCTTCTTCCAGGCGATGCAGATACTGTTTCAGCGCTTTCTTGTCCTGCCAGGCTGTGCCGTAAACCCGCTGCAGCATTTCATTATCGGATTTACCACGCCAGTAGGCACCAGCGAGTTTCATCAGTTTGAA
>JABURN010000037.1 GCA_014762585.1 Methylophaga sp. | reverse complement strand
TCCTCTAACAGTTCGACCTCGGCCGTCAGTGAATAAGGTAATTCCTTTGCCAGATAGCGAAACAGTTTTTCACGCACAATTTCCGCCGCCAGAAAGCGGGAGCTACGATCGGTCAGCTGATCTTCATCAAAAATCATCTCACCTTCCGGCATCAGCTTGGCGATTTCCTGTTCCAGCACATCGGTATTCATACCTTTGCGGGCGGATATCGGCACCACAGCCGCGAAATCATATTGCGCTGATAAGTCCTGAATCTGAGGCAACAAAGCACCTTTGTCGCTGAGCTTGTCGGCTTTATTCAACACCAGAATCACCGGCGCTCTGGCATCCTGCTGCAGACGTTTAAGGACTTTTTTATCTTCATCGGTCCACTTGAGTCCTTCCACCACAAACAGAATGACATCAACATCTTCAATGGATGAGGCGGCAGCACGGTTCATATAGCGATTCATCGCTTTTTTGTTATCACTGTGCAGACCGGGCGTGTCGACATAAATAAACTGGCCCTGCTCGGTGGTTTTAATCCCGAGAATACGGTGGCGGGTCGTTTGCGGCCGGCGCGAAGTGATGCAGAGCTTCTGCCCTAAAACACGGTTAATCAGGGTCGATTTACCGACATTGGGTCGACCAATAATGGCGACATAGCCGGAGCGAAATGGGGTCTCAGTCATAATGCATTTTCTATCAGGGTCAGCGCGCGCTCAGCGGCTTTTTTCTCGGCCTTGCGATGACTGCTGCCCTGCGCCATCACCACTTTGTCCAGCAATGTCACCTGGCAGGCGGCCTCAAATACCGGTTGCTTGTTTTCACCTTTGATTTCACGCACGCTGTAGATCGGCAAGGGTTGCTTACGGCTTTGCAGCAGTTCCTGTAAACGGGTTTTCGGATCTTTCACCGTTTCAGTGACATCGATGCTGTCGAGTCTTTCATCGTAAAGCCGCAAAATCAGGGCTTTGACCGTGTCCAGTCCCTGATCCAGATACAGACTACCAATAATGGCTTCGACGGCGTCGGCCAGAATCGACTCACGGCGGAAACCACCACTTTTGAGCTCACCCGGCCCCAGAATCAATACTTCACCGATTTTCAGTTCGCGGGCAATCTCAGCCAGGGTCTCCCCTTTCACCAGTGACGCACGCAGGCGACTGAGTTTACCTTCCTTGACCTGTGGAAAACGGTTGAATAGCTCTTCGGCGATGACAAAACTCAATATCGCATCACCCAGATATTCCAGGCGTTCGTTATTTTTGGGATCGGCGCTGCGATGGGTCAACGCCTGGAGCAGTAAGGCGGTATCTTTGAATTCAATTTGTAACTGTTTGCACAGGGCTTTTTGCCGCTGGGTCATCATTGTCGCTTGGGCTCTATATCAATTTCTTCTTTGAAGTGTCCGATGAGGTCAATATGCGCGATAAAAGGCTTTCTGACCTCGTAATCGATCACGATTTTGGTGATATAGGCCGTGTTCTTGCCGCGCAGAATTTCGATGTCTTCTTTATCGACACTCTGGATGTAACCAATATCAAAACGACGCATCAGTAAAGTCTCAACCTCATTCTTGGTGAGATTGTTATTTTTCAGTTCAATTTCCATGTCGTTCATAATCTGCAGCACGCCATAGTACTCCTGATACATCGGTACCAGACGCATCGCCAGTGTGGCAAAAAAGGCGATCAGTGCCAGCACGATCACCCAGCCAATCAAAGTCATTCCACGTTGATTTTTCATGATTATCCCCTTAATCGATTGACTGACCGATACGGCTCCAGATAATGCCGCCGGCATCCCAGTCCCAACTCATCCAGATCAAGAATGCTTTACCGACCAGATTCTGCTCCGGCACGGTGCCCCAGTAACGACTGTCATTACTATTATCACGATTATCGCCCATGACGAAATAATGGCCTTCCGGCACCACCATTTCACCTTCCAGCGGCCGCTTATCAGTATCCACCAGAATCATATGGCCTTCTTCGTTCAAGTGTTCGAAACGCAGTTCTGTATAACTGGGCAAAATAATATTGCTGGGCTCAAGCAAATCCTGCTCTACCGGCTCACCATTGATATAAACGATTTTGTCAAAATAGCCGACGGTATCACCCGGTAAGCCAACCACGCGCTTGATATAGTCAACATCAGGCTTGTCCTGATCCTCAGGCTTTTTAGGGTAACGAAATACCACCACATCGCCGCGCTCGGGCTCACCGGTATCAAATAGTTTGGTATGCAGTACCGGCAGGCGGATACCGTAAGAGAATTTGTTGACCAGTATAAAGTCACCGATATGCAGTGTCGGTAACATCGATGAGGAAGGAATACGGAAAGGCTCGGCAATAAAGGAGCGAATCACCAGCACCAGCAAGATGATCGGGAAGAAAGAGCGGGCATATTCCACCACGACGGGTTCATCTTCTTGTTTATTTCTTTTCGGTGCCCAGAACAACCTGTCGATCAACCAGATCAGGCCGGTCACAGCCACCAGTAATACCATCAATGCCGGAAAACTCACTCAAAATGCTCCTTTTATGAATTCTTGGACAGCTGCAACACTGCCAGGAATGCCTCCTGCGGCACATCGACCTTGCCGACGGACTTCATTCGTTTCTTACCCGCTTTTTGCTTTTCAAGCAACTTGCGTTTTCGTGACACGTCACCGCCATAACATTTGGCCAGTACGTTTTTGCGCATCGCTTTGACCGTGGAGCGGGCAATAATATGACCACCAATAGCGGCTTGAATAGCCACGTCGAACATCTGCCTTGGAATCAGTTCTTTCATTTTTTCCACCAGCAAACGGCCGCGACTGACACTGGTGTCTTTGTGCACAATCAGCGACAGGGCATCGACTTTTTCCCCATTAATCAGAATATCCAGCTTGACCAGATCCGCCGTCTGAAAGCGAATGAAATGATAATCGAGCGACGCATAGCCACGGCTGACGGATTTGATTCGATCAAAGAAGTCGATAACGACCTCATTCATCGGCAACTCATAGCTCAGTGCAACCTGCTTGCCCATAAACTGCATGTGCTTCTGGACACCGCGTTTTTCCGCGCAGAGGGTAATAACCGCACCCAGATGTTCCTGCGGCACCAGAATATCGGCCGCTACAATAGGCTCACGGATTTCATCGATGCTGCCGACATCGGGTAATGAAGCGGGATTCTCGACTTTGACCACATCACCGCTTTTCTTCAGCACTTCGAAGACCACGGTCGGTGCCGTGGTGATCAGGTCCAGATCGTATTCACGCTCCAGCCGCTCCTGGATGATTTCCATGTGTAACAGACCAAGGAAACCACAACGGAAACCGAAACCGAGTGCCTGCGAGGTTTCCGGTTCATAGAACAGGGAGGCATCATTCAGGCGCAGCTTGGCCAATGCTTCACGGAAATTCTCATAATCATCGCTGCTGACCGGGAAAATACCGGCATAAACCTGCGGCGTGACTTCTTTGAAGCCCGGCAGCATCTTGTCGGCACCATGATGCGCATGGGTCAACGTATCACCAACCGGGGCGCCATCAATTTCCTTCACGCCGGAAATCACATAACCCACATCGCCACAGTCCAGCATCTCACAGGGCGTACGTTTGGGCGTGAAAGTACCGACCTGATCGACCTGGTATTCCTGACCAGTCGACATCACGCGGATTTTATCCTTGGTTTTAAGGCTGCCGTCGACAATACGAACCAGCGAAATAACGCCGACATAACTGTCAAACCAGGAGTCGATAATCAGGGCTTTCAGAGGGCCGTCAGGGTTACCCTGCGGTGGTGGGACTTTGGCGACCAACTCTTCCAGCACATCTTCGATACCCAGACCGGTTTTGGCACTGCAGCGAACCGCCGTCATTGCGTCAACACCGATGATGTCTTCGATTTCCTGCGCAACACGGTCGGGTTCCGCCGAAGGCAGGTCGATTTTGTTCAGCACCGGCAAGACTTCCAGCCCCAGATCAATCGCGGTGTAACAGTTGGCGACACTTTGTGCCTCTACCCCCTGAGCAGCATCAACCACCAGCAGTGCGCCCTCACAGGCCGCCAGTGAACGTGATACTTCATAAGAAAAATCGACGTGCCCCGGCGTGTCGATAAAATTGAGCAGATACGTCTCTCCGTCCCGGGCTTTGTATTCCAGCGAGACGCTTTGCGCCTTGATGGTAATGCCACGTTCACGCTCGATATCCATCGAATCCAGCACCTGCTGCTGCATTTCACGGTCAGTGAGGCCGCCGCAGATCTGAATAAAGCGATCCGCTATCGTGGATTTGCCATGGTCAATGTGCGCGATAATAGAAAAGTTACGTATATTATTCATTCAGTTATGTTTTTGTGAGTGACCACAATGGCTCCCAAGAGCTTGCCGTGAAGATGCTCTAACAGGCGGCTTCAGGTCACGAATTAAGCAAATGACCAGTTATTATACGCACTTAACAGGCACAAAACGATCATGATCCTGTCGGCTTTTTAGTCAATTTCAGCAAAACCTTGCCCTCACAAATAAGAATAATTAGCATTAGCGGTTTCCTGAACTCATGGCGAGTCCATCCATGTCTGCATCTTCCCCCAACTCACTGATTCTCTCAGGGCCGGTTATCACTACCTTCCTGCGCTTTGCCTTGCCGTCCATGCTCGGTTTGCTGGCCATCACCACCGCCAGTATCGTCGATGGCATCTTCGTCGGACACTATGTCAGCAGCGACGGTCTGGCAGCGATTAATCTTTTGCTCCCTTATTTATCACTGATTTTCGGCCTGGCTCTGATGATTGCCATCGGCGGCGCGGTGCGCTGTGGGCATTTTCTGGGACGTGGTGACACTGAGCAGGCTTCTGCCGTGTTCAGTAAATGCCTGGTGGCAGTGCTGGTGGTCGGTTTCAGCTTTATGTTCTTATCATGGTGGCTGGATCTCACCCTGCTTCGCTGGCTGGGTACACCTGAAAGTCTGATAGCACTGATTCTGCCCTATTTTCATATCATCAGCTGTGTACTGATAGTGCAGATTTTCACTATGGTGCTGTATTACTTTGTTCGTCAGGACAATGGGCAGCGCCTTGCCACCACGGCGCTCGTGACCGGGGCTGTGATGAATATCCTGCTGGATGCGCTGTTTATCATTCATTTTGAAATGGGCCTCATTGGCGCCGCCTGGGCTACTGCGCTAGCGCAGGGCATACAACTGATTATTCTGATGCGCTTTTTTCTCCGAAAGGAGCGGCTCTTGCACTGGTCATGGCCAAGCCAATGGGGTGAACTGAAACAGGTCAGTTTTAACGGCTTGTCTGAATGTATTAATGAAATCTCGGGTGGCCTGGTGATTCTGGTACTGAACTGGACGCTGGTGACGCAGTTGGACGTGGATGGTATCGCCGCTTTCGCTGTAATTAACTACCTTATCTTTGTCAGCCTGATGCTCTATTACGGCATTGCCGATGCCCTGCATCTACTGGTTAGCCATAATCACGGTGCCGCAAATCCACACAGAATAATGCAATTTGTCGTAACGGCAGGCGCCATGGTGCTGTTAATAAGCCTGGGGCTGGTTTTATTACTCATGCTGTCACCTCAATGGCTCACCACCCTGTTTCTTGATGACAGTTCCGCGGCAACCCGGAACTTATCTGTAAGCTTTATCAGTCTGGTATGGCCGCTGTTTTTGATTAATGGCTTGAATGTGATCCTGTCCATTTATCTGACCGCGATGCAGAAACCCAGGCCATCAATGCTCATTGCGCTGTCACGTGGGCTGGTGCTACCGGTTGGCTTGCTATTACTGTTCAGTTGGCTGCTTGATCCGCCACAGTTTCTTATCGCACTACCGGTTGCAGAATGGCTGACTTTCGCACTCGCCGCAGTACTCTTCTGGCGATACCGGCCATCACGGCTGCTTATTGCGAAATGAATCAAATTTCCAAGTAACAATTGTAACTTTTATTACTGATAGGAATTATTCTTAAACAGAATCCATAGCATCTTTGTTTTCCCTGGCGCTCTGCTGAAGCAGGCGCTGACGGGGTGTTGTGATCAATCCAGCCACAAAAATAGCAGAATCAGACAGTTACAGCACTTTGATATTCACAACCATCTGAAAATACAGACACAAAACTCATAAACAAGCGGTGAAACAAAAACAAGCCAGGCACAAAGTACCTGGCTTGTTGGCTCTGATCTTTATCAGAGGTCAAAAGATTAGAACTGCCAGGAAGCACTCAGACGGACATCGCGCCCCGGCTCATTAAAGCCCCTGACCTCAAATGCCGGTCTGAAATCAGGCACACTGGCATGAGCACGGTAATCCTTATCAAAGACATTACGAACAGTCAGCGCAATGCGGATATCCTCATTCGCTGCCGGTACCCATTGAGCATAGAAGTCATGCACACCGAAACCTGGCTGATCAACCTCACCCAATGAGGTTTCGACGTTATCCCGGCCTTTTACGAAACGTGCGTTCCAGCCTAAACGCCATTGAGGGTCAAACTGGTAATCCAGAGAGGCAATGAAGGTGTCACGCACCGTGTTGGCAATACCATTGTGGTCGTAGGCATTGGCTTCCATACCATCGACTTCAGCATCGTTGTAATGGTAGCTGAAACGAGCCATCAAGTTATCCCAACGGTGCCCCAGTTCGAGTATAAAACCATCAGACTCAAGGTCGCCGATATTTTCAAAGACACGAGGACCACCGGCGGGATCAGCGATGACGTCGTCAATTTCACTCTCATAGGCTTTGGCTGAACCAAACCAGGTCAGGGATTCATAAGCAAAACCATACTCAACATTTTGAGCATCTTCAGGTTTCAGATCCGGCGAGAGTGTCCAAAAGTCCAGTTTGAAGGCGTCTTGAGCCAGAGGCCCCTTGAAAGCTTCTGCATATGAAGCAAAAGCACTCCAGTTGTCGGTAAAGTGATAATTAATACCGATATTTTGACTGACTTCATTGTCATTATATGAAGTACCGCCGAATTCATTATCAAGCTCGTAATCGTCATAACGCAGGCCTGCACTCAGTAGCAGAGCATCAGTCAGATGTATGTCATCCTGAATGTATACGCCTTTGACTTCTGATTCGTCCTGATATGAAGAAGTTGTGCCCTCTGCCTCGGTTTCATCCTCACGATAATCAACACCATAAGTCACTTTATGGATGCCCAGTAAAGAGGTGTTTCTCAAGTCAAAACCGATGGTTGTGCCAGTGCCGTAATAAGGTCCAAAGCGACCGTCCTGGAACAGTTCAGTCTCCGTGTTATACAGGGTGAATTCAGCATCCAGATAAGGATTATCAATTGGATTCAGCTCGTAATTGAATGTCACTGTTTCACGCTCTGTCTCCACAGGATAGAGTGGATTGAAATCTGCTACTGCCCATTGTGGACGCTGAGATCTGTCACCTTCATCCTCTCGTTTTTCATAGCTCAGTCGAACAGTCTGACTATCAGTCAGCTGGCCCACGACCTTTGCAAAAAGATAATCCTGATCTGAATTGGTGCCGAACTGCTCATCACCATTGCCGTCTTCATAGTTCTCAACATCCGACTGGGTGTAAGACACCATTGCACTCCAGTCATCGGTCAGGCGACCAAACAGGCTGGTATTCGTCTTGAAGTTGTCAGTATTGCTTGAGAACAAACCTTTGACCAAGCCACCGAAGTTTTGGCCGGGTTTGAGCATATCTTCCGGGTCTTTAGTAATGAACTTGACGGAGCCACCTAAAGCACCTGGGCCCGATAAGGCATTGCCGGCACCGGCATTCACTTCAACTCTTTTCAGCAGTTCCGGCTCAATACTGATACGCCCTGCGTGATGAAACTGACGAGTAGCTTGTTGCGCGCCGTCAATAGTAATATTCAGTAGCTGGTCTTCAATACCTCGAATATAGAGCTTCTGCGCAAAGTCAGGACCACCGCCGATGGTGACTTCTGGTGACTGGCTGAACAGGTCTTCAAGATCCGTTGGCTGCAATTTTTCAATCTGTACGGCATCTACACCATTGAGTTCCGGTGTAATGGTATTGCCGGTGACCTGTACGGTATCGAGTATCACCTGTTCTGCAACAGCTGACTGAGCCGCCAGAGCGGTTAAAAGAGCGACTGAAAGAACAGTCGGACGCGAGAGGGGGTTAATGTTCTTGCTCACAGCAACCTCGTTAATAATAATCATTATCAAATAAAACAAGGTCGCATTCTAATCAGCATACACTTGAAATGAAACGACTTTTACATTTGTTACATGTTTATCGCAAAATGTATGACTCATTGGGCAAATGACGAAGTCACTGGCAATGTGATCGTCATTCTGAAGCCTTTGAATTCGTGATTGCTGGCTTTAAGCTGGCCGCCAACCGCCTCAATCTGTCGTTTAGCGAGTGAGAGACCGACACCGAACCCCTGGTGGTGCTGTCGGCTGACCCGTCCCAGACGGAAAAAAGGCTTGAAAATATCTTCCAGATATTTGCTGTTCAGACCGGGCCCTTCGTCATCAACATGAATCAGGTATCTCTCCTGCTGTTGCAACAGGCTGACCATGACCGTACCGCCCAAGGGCGTATGGCTAAGTGCATTACGTATGATGTTCTCTATTGCATGCCCTAATGCTCGATCACTGCTGTGGCTCAGTGGTGCATGCTCGGGTAGATTGAGTTCGAGTCTGTGATGAGGGAATTCAAAGCGGGCATTGTCAACAATACTGTCTATCAAGTCGGTCAGATCCAAGTCATCTGTCTGTAATGTGGGCTGTTCATTCTCCAGCCAGGCCAGGCTCAAAGTATCTTCAACCAGTTGCCGCATTTGCTGGCATTCTTCTCTGATCCGCCGCAGGGGCGGACTGTCAGGTGTGTTTTGTTCAGCCCAGCTCAATGCCAGTTCAATACGTGTCAACGGTGTCCTGAGTTCATGCGATAAATCAGAGGTAAGGTGACGCTGACTCTGAACCAGCTTGCCGATTCGCTCAACCATACTGTCGAAAGTCTCAGCAAGTGCAGCGATTTCGTCATTACGCCTACCCAGACTATTGCGTAGCCTGACCTCAAAGTGACCCTGGCTGATTGCCTGCGTGGCTCGCTCCAGCTGTCTGAGTGGTGACATAACATGGCGGTAGATAATGATGCTGTTCATGGCCATCAATATCATCGGCAAAGCCAGTTGCAAAAATAGATTGGTTTCCAGCCAGTAGGTACCGGGCCGCATTCGCTGCGGCAGAGTGATAAGAAAATGCGTTATTCCGTCCGCAAAAACGACATCCATTACCGGATTGGTTTTGAAATAGAGATGGATTTTCCAGTCGATACTGCGACCCAGCCGGAAGCGTTCCCTGAACTCGTCCGATAATTGGCTGCCTGCAATTGGCTCGATCTTCGGCTGTACTAAGGCCACCCAGGTGTCTTCCTTTTCACGGATGGTCTGCAGCCACTGCGCCAGTTGGGCATCATCACCACTGATATAAAGCTGCTCTGCCCTAGCGGCATACTCGTAGAGCGTTTGCTGATGTGCCTCATCTATAAAACTCATATGCTGTTCTGTTTTATTGACCAGTATATGAATCAGCCAGAACAGTAATACGGTACCGGCAACGATAACCGCGCTGAGTTTCCAGAATAAACGCCGCTTCATAGCAGCATATAACCGGTGCCGTGAATGGTTTGCAGTCTGTCAGGGGGCATGCCGGCTGCAATGAGTTTGCGTCTGACCCGGCTCATATGCATATCAAGACTGCGATCATAACGACTGAACTCCCGTTCCAGTACCAGCCGGTAAAGAGTAGGCTTACTTAGCGTCTGGGTCGGATGCTGCATCAGCGTCCACAGCAGCTTGAACTGAATCGGGGTGAAAGTGATCCTTTTGCCATCAAACAAAACTTGTTGCCTGTTTTTGTCTGCTTCAATCCCCGCTCTTTTCAAAGTCTCCAGGTTTTGTTGTGTCACCTTATTCTGTGGCTTTGATCGCCGGAGTATCGCTTCGATACGCAACAACAGTTCAGTCAGGTTGAAGGGTTTTGCGAGGTAATCATCGGCGCCATTACGAAACCCGGTGATGCGTTCCTCTTCAGCGCCGTGCGCGGTGACCATGATGACCGGAGTTGTTCTGCTTTGCCGCAGCACTTTCAGTACCGCATAACCATTTTTGCGGGGCAAAGAAACATCAAGCAGTATCAAATCAAACTGCTCGCTCAAAGCCATTAACAAACCCTGCTCACCATCGAGGGCCTGACTGGTCTCAAATCCCTGTGCCTGCAACAAATGTGTCAATTGCTCATTGAGTTTGACATCATCTTCGACAATCAAAATACGTGCTTTTATAGCTAAGTCGCTCATCCC
>JABURN010000202.1 GCA_014762585.1 Methylophaga sp. | reverse complement strand
CCACAATCGCATCGCCGGGGTAGATAGCGCCGACGCGATGGACGATAAGGCAATCCAGCAAAGGCCATTGTTCCCGCGCCTGCTGTTCCAGTTTCTGCAGGTATTGTTCGGTCATCGCCGGATAATGCTCCAGCCGCATTTTGCTGAGACCTTCGCGGTCACTGAAGTCACGCATGGTGCCGACAAAACTGCCGATAGCACCAAAGCGACCCGCTTGCTTCAGGTTTGTCTCCTGTGTGGCAATAAGCTGCCAGGGGTCGATGTCATGTTCACTGACCCAGCTGCTCATCTCAGCCCCCGGTTACCGGCGGGAAGAAAGCCACTTCGTCGCCGTCTTCCACCGGGTCATCGAAGCGGGCATATTCAAGATTAATCGCGACCAGCACATTATCAGGACGCGGCGCATTTTCGGTGGCCTGGTCCCAAGCCTCACCGGTGGTTTTGGCGGCACTCAGCTCAACTTCGGACTTGCCGATTTTGTCACGCAAACTGGCAAAAAATTTGACTTGGATACTCATCTGGTTGATTGTTTCAGCAAATTTCAAAATAGTAGGATAACACTTGCAATGGCGGAGTTAACCCATTTTAATCAGGCCGGTGAAGCCCATATGGTCGATGTTGGCGGCAAGCAGGTCACTGACCGCATTGCGGTGGCAGCCGGCACGATTTCGATGTTGCCTGAGACCTTCAGGCTGATTGAAGCGGGCGGCCATAAAAAAGGCGATGTACTGGGCATTGCCAGGATCGCCGGCATCATGGCGGCCAAGAAAACCTCGGATTTAGTACCTTTATGCCACCCGCTGGCGCTGAGCAAGGTCTCTATCGAGTTTGAGCTGGACCCGGAAAACTCAGCCGTACATTGTCAGGCTCTGGTCGGCACCAGTGGTCAGACCGGTGTGGAGATGGAAGCCCTGACAGCGGTTCAGGTATGCCTGCTGACAATTTATGACATGTGCAAGGCGGTCGACCGCGGCATGATCATGAGCAATATTCGCCTGCTGGAAAAAGCGGGTGGTAAGAGCGGACACTGGCAGCGGGATTAGCCGAAAATCTCTTTAAAGCTGACCATTTCTCCGGATCGTGAGGTGTCGTAGCCGGAGTAACCGGCGAGGTTGTCATGGAAGGCCTGACTTTTGAGCAGCGAAATAATCTCACTGACCCGTTCATCTTCAATCAACTGACGCGGTACTGCCAGACAGTAATGCTCCCAGACCAGCGGAATGAATTCGAGGCTGAATTTGTCGGCCATGGGTGCAATGCCGAAACCGACATCGGCAGCGCCACTGGCGACCATCGCCGCGACAGCCATGTGCGTGAACTCTTCATGCAGATAGCCTTTAATCTGGCTGGCCGGTACCTGATTGACCTGCAGTAACTGATCAAACAACAGCCGGGTGCCGGAGTCAGCCTGACGATTGATAAAAGTCAGCCTCTCATCAGCCAGAGAGTGAATATCTTTGACCTGTTTCGGGTTGCCGCTGGCAACCATCAGTCCCTGGTTGCGTCTCACCACATAGATAAGCTGATGCGCATCTTCACTCAGAATTTCGAGGTAATCCTGCTTGACCTGATGCCCCAGTTCACCCACCGGAATATGGAAGCCGGCGATATGACAGTCACCGTTACGCAGCGCACGCAGGCTTTCCAGGCTGCCATGGAAATGCAGATCCAATTGAAAATCAGACTGCTGATTGATCAGGTCGCGCAAGGCACCGACCGCCAGACCATGACTGGCAAAGATGTTAAAACCTTCAGCATGATTGCGGTTGAGAATGGTCTCAAACTCGCGCTTGAACTGGGTGGAAAAATTATCCAGTTCAGGTGAAAACGCTGCTGTAAGATGACGATTACCATGCATTAGCTTTTCACCGGCAGGGGCCAGCCTGGCACCCCGTCCGCGTTCCAGTATCACCAGCGGATGGCCGAGTAAAGCTTCCCATTTGTTCACCAGTCCCCAGGCAAAGCGATAAGACACGCCGAGCAGGTCGGTCGCTTTTTTCAGCGAACCTTCTGTCTGCACCGCTTCCAGCAACTGAAACAGGATTGCATCGATGTCGTGTTTTTCACCGTGCTGACTCATCTGCCAGTGGAAATTGATTTTGATATCCATATTTATGCGTATTTATTCATATTTAAAATGGCGGTTTTAGCTGATTATACTGCTGTTCAATGAGTATATATATGCTTGTTAAATCATATTAAAAACATTAATTAAGCGCAGGGAAAAGAATGAAATTAAAAACCACCATGCTTCTGGCTGGTTTGGGTTTCGCCACGGCGATGCCGAGCTATGCCGGCTCTGAAATTGAGAGCCTGATTAACATGCTGCATGAGAACGGCACTGTCACTGATGATCAGTATCAACGACTGATGGCAGAGCTGAAACAGAATCAGACTCAGGCAGCTGAAGATAAAGCCGAAGTTGAAGATAAGCTGGCCGAAGCGACTAAGCCTTCTGACGTCGAAGTCACCACTAACGGCGGGCTCAAGGTCAAAAGTCGTGACGGCAAGTTTGAAACCAAACTGGGCGGCCGCTTGCAACTGGATGCATCGACCTATGGCGGAGAACCGGATATGGGTGATGGCACTGATATCCGCAGGGCGCGGTTGAATCTTCAGGGCAAGCTATATCATGACTGGGGCTTCAGGCTGCAGTATGACTTTGTCGATGAAGGCAGTCGTGGTATCAAGGATGCCTACTTGAGTTACAACGGCTTTGAGCAGATGGCACTCAAAGTCGGGCATTTCAGAGATCCTTTCAGTCTCCAGACCCAGACCAGCACCAACGACATCATGTTTATGGAGCGTGCCTTACCGGCAGCCTTTGATGCCGGGAGACATATCGGGATGATGGCTTCAACAAACCACAAGCACTGGACACTGGCGGCTGGCTTATTCGGCGATACTGTAGGTAGCGGTGATAGTACCGGTACCGAAGATGAAGGCTGGGGAGCGAGTAGTCGTGTGACCTGGACACCTGTTAACAAGCAGTCGCAAATTCTGCATCTGGGGTTGGGGCTTAATTATCGTGAAACCGGTGGTAGCAACTCGGCGCGTTTCCGCCAGCAGCCTGAAACTCATATTGCTGGTGTGAATATTGTTGATACCGGCACCATTGCCGCAGTCAATGATTTCCTCAAAGTGGGGGCCGAGATCGCCACCGTACAAGGTCCTTTTTCAGCTCAGGCGGAGTACATCACTACCTCAGTTCAACGTGATGCTGACCGCGATCTGGATTTTGATGGCTGGTACGCTCAGGCCAGCTATTTCCTTACCGGGGAATCCCGACAGTACAAAGACGGTAAGTTTGCCCGTGTTACACCCAAGTCGATTGTGGGTGAAGGCGGTATCGGTGCCTGGGAACTGGCTTTGCGTTTCAGCACGCTGGATTTGAGTGATGCGGATATTGATGGCGGTGAAGCCGATTCGGTGACAGTGGGCATGAACTGGTACCCGACACCGACCCTGCGTTTTACCGCCAATTATGTCGATGTGCTGGATGTGGATGGCGGGGCCAATGACGGTGACGAGCCGAGCGTATTACAGTTGCGCAGTCAATGGGCATTCTAGTCATGCGGCCGTCATGATTTTTTGTTAATGGGTGTATAAATGAGCAATAAAAGTCAAAAAAGGAGGCTGATGATGATACTGAGACAATGGCTGCTACTCACCATTTTCGCCATGCTCAGCAGTTCAGCAATGGCTGTCGAGCATCTTAAAATGTCGACCACGACCAGTACCGACAACTCCGGCCTGCTGGCGGTATTGAATCCGGCATTTGAGAAACAACATAACGCGCAGGTCGATGTCATTGCAGTTGGCACGGGAAAGGCCCTTAAAATCGGCAGTAACGGTGATGTGGATATTGTGTTTGTGCATGCGCCGCAGGCCGAACTGAAGTATGTTCAATCCGGCGATTTCATTGACCGCACTGCCGTCATGCATAACGATTTTGTGATCGTGGGTCCGGCTGATGATCCGGCAGATATTGCCAAGGCTGAGAATGCGGCCGGTGCCTTTATACGAATCGCTAATAAGCAGGCCGAGTTTGTTTCACGTGGTGATGATTCCGGGACCCACAAAAAGGAAAAAGCCTTGTGGGAGAACGCCGGGCTTGAGCCATCAGGCAGTTGGTATATCGCCGCAGGTCAGGGTATGGGTGCAGTGCTGAAAATCGCTGATGAAAAGCAGGCTTATGCGCTGGCAGACAGAGGTACTCAGATTGCCTATGCCGACAAGATGAACCTGAAAGTGCTGTTTGAAGGGGATGAGGTCATGTTCAACCCGTATCACATCATGGCGGTGAATCCGGCGAAACATGATCATGTCAATTACGATCTGGCCAAACAGTATATTGATTTTGTTGCCGGGCCTGAAGGACAGAAAATCATTCGCGATTTTCGTATGCATGGACAGCAACTGTTCCATCCCGATGCAATCAGTGATTAATTAATCAGGAAACGGGCTGTCGTGGTGACAGCCCGTTATCTATTTACTTGGCTTTCTTGGGTTTGACTTCACCGATGGCGCCATCGGCACGGGCCTTGAGATAGCGATACAGCTGTTCGCGGCCTTCCATCACCTGTGGATTGGATGACCAGGCCGGCATGCTGCCGATGGTGCCGGTCTTACCGTTTTCAACCACACTGAAAAACTCCTCTTTACTGATGATATTCAGGCTCTCAGCCAGGTTGGGGCCGACCATGCCCTGTCCGTAAGTACCATGACAACGGGCACACCAGTTACGGTAGAGTTTGAAGCCTTCATAGGTTTCTGCATCAAGCTCATGGCCGTTAGTGACCGAGTAGGGCGTGCCTTGGGCTGTCACCGCAAAAGGCAGGAGCAGCATGGCCGACAGCGCAGCTGCTTTGAAATGAGTTCGTGACATAAGTTTTCTCCATCTAATCTGAATCAACTGGCTGATCAGCCAGCCCTTCATAATTCAATATTAGGGAGTAAAACCCTGTTTAAAATAGGTGATTTGCCCGGAGAGTAGGGCAAATCACCCAATTTAAGCAATTTCTAATGAATCGTCAGCCCTGACTCATCAAGGCTCTGAGGTCGATGATGGCAGCATTGGCGCGGGAAATATAAGACGCCATCACCAGTGAATGATTGGCAAACAGACCAAAACCGCTGCCATTCAGAATTACCGGGCTCCAGACCGTGGCCTGTGTGGCTTCCAGTTCACGGATAATCTGACGCAGACTGACCAGGGCATTTTTCTTCCTGAGAATATCGCCAAAGTCATGTTCCACTGCTTTCAGCAGGTGAATCAGGGCATAGGTGGTGCCACGCGCTTCATAAAAAACATCATCAATTTCATGCCAGGGTGTTTTGCTGACGACTTCTCCCGCAGTCGGGGTGGACTGCGTGGCATCCGGATCATTGGCAAGATCGGTGTTCACCCGTATTTGTCCCACACTGGCGCTCAGACGTTGTGACAGACTGCCGAGACGTTTTTCAACAACGGCAAGCCAGGCAGCCAGATTATCGGCGCGTGCAAAGAACTGCGCTTCATCATTACCGGTGCTGCTCAGTCTGGCCCGATAGGATTTCAGAGCTTTGATGGCAGTGCGATATTCGCGTTCGCTGGGAGGGAACAGCCAGGATTCCGAGTTGAAGTTGAACTGCGGCTCGGCTTCGATGAGATCGGGATCTTCTCGTGATTGGGATTGACTGCGACTGATGTCATTACGCAGGGCCCGGGTGAAATCCCGGATTTGCACCAGCACACCGAACTCCCAGTTGGGAATATTGTCCATCCACACGGATGGCGGCATGACGTCGTTTGAGAGATAGCCTCCCGGCTTATCCAGCATGGTTTGCGCCAGCTCGATAGTGGTCTCGGTTGAGGTGTATCCGGTCACCATGGCTTGTTGTTCCAGCTTGGCTGTCTGACGGGCGTGTTCTACCGGGTCAAAGCTCGATGGCGCCATGTTCCACCAGAACATTAACAGCAGCATGATCACAGCGATGGTGCCGATGACGACACCGCCGGCTTTGAGAATTCGTCTGCGGGTCGTGGTATCGGCAAAGCTGTCGCTGACAGTCCAGCCGAAATCACGAATTTTTTGGGTCAAGCTTTTCAGGGCCATAGCAAACTCTTTTTGATGTGGTCGGAATCAGCTTATGCGTTAACTCGGGTTAAAACAATGGGGTTTGCTCAGTCCGAATTCAAACTTGACTTAGGCTGGCAGACACCAGAATATGTCGGGTTTGCAAAAATGTTTCAGAAGCGGGGGACGCTTTAGGTATGACATTGAGAATCGAGATCGATGATCTGGCCAAGCACTTTGGCGCGATTAAAGCCGTTGATGGCGTGTCATTTTCCGTCAGCAAAGGCGAAGTTTTAGGGTTTCTTGGGCCTAATGGTGCCGGGAAATCGACCACCATGAAAATGATCACCGGCTTTCTGGCGCCGACCAGGGGCACGGTCAGAGTTTGTGGTTACGACGTGTTAACAGACCCGATATCGGTCAAAGCCCATTTAGGCTATCTGCCGGAAGGGGCACCAGCCTACGCCGATATGACGCCGGACAGTTTCCTGCATTTTATTGCTGAAATCCGCGGTCTCAAAGGCGCTGACAAGAAGCGGGCGGTGGGACTGGCTGCAGAACGCGCCCGCATTACCAATGTGATGTTTCAGCCTATTGAGACTCTATCCAAAGGCTACAAACGTCGTGTCGGTCTGGCTCAGTCCATTCTGCACAATCCCCCGGTTCTGATTCTTGACGAACCCACCGACGGTCTGGACCCGAACCAGAAACACGAAGTCCGCACGCTTATCAATGAGATGGCTGAAGATAAAGCCATCATCATCTCCACGCATATTCTCGAGGAAGTTCACGCCCTGTGTAACCGCAACGTGGTTATTGCCAATGGCAAGATCAAGTTCGACGGCACCCCGCAGGAACTGGAATCCAAATCGCGTTATTACAACGCGGTCTGTGTCAACGTGGCGAACATTGAGCAGCAGGCATTTGAAAACTTCCTCAGTTCACTGGAATTTGTTGCCAATGTGGAAAAACTGAGTGGTGATGCCGGTTTCCGGGTCTATCCGCAGCAAGGTCGTCAGATCACCGCCGAGTTGTCAGAGAAAATTCGTGGCAACGGCTGGGATATCGACGCCCTGCATGCCGAAAATGGTCGTCTGGATGAGGTTTTCCGCAGTATTACCCTGCCCAACGCGGAGTCAAGCAAGTAATGAATATGCAAAATATCTGGTTCATTATGAAGCGTGAGTTCAACGGCTACTTCGCGACGCCGGTGGCTTACGTCTTTATCATTATTTTCCTGTTACTGACCGGTTTCTCGACCTTTTATGTCGGTAACTTCTTTGAGCGCGGCGAAGCCGATCTGTATCCCTTCTTTTCACTGCACCCCTGGCTTTATATCCTGCTGATCCCGGCGATTTCCATGCGCTTGTGGGCAGAGGAACGTAAAAGCGGCTCTATTGAACTGCTGATGACGCTGCCGGTATCGGTATTTGAAGCGGTGCTGGGTAAAGTCCTGGCTTCCTGGGCTTTTACCGGTCTGGCCCTGCTGCTCAACTTCCCGCTGTGGATTACGGTGAATTATCTGGGTAACCCGGATAACGGCGTGATTTTCGCCAGTTTCCTCGGCAGTTTGTTGATGGCCGGTGGCTTTCTGGCAATTGGTTCCTGTATCTCTGCCATCACCAAAAACCAGGTGATTGCCTTTGTCATCAGTCTGGTTATCAGCCTGATATTCGTGCTGGCCGGTTTCGGTATCGTTATCGATTTCTTTGCTGGCTGGGCACCGCAGACGCTGGTGGATGTCATCAGCTCATTCAGCTTCCTGACGCATTTTGATGCCATCAGTAAAGGGGTCATAGACTTGCGTGACATGCTCTATTTCATCTCTTTGATTGCCATCTGGCTGTTTGCCAATGCGCTGATTGTTAACGCGCGCAAGGCCGACTAGGAGAGAAAGCGAAGATGAATAAACAACTTTTATCAACTACTGGTCTGCTGCTGGCCATTATTCTGTTTATTGCCTTTAACATCGTGGTTAATGGCAATTTCAAATCCGCACGGGTGGATTTGACTGAAGACAATCTTTATACCCTGTCCGAAGGTTCGCTCAATATTCTGGAATCGATTGAGGAGCCGGTGACGCTGCGTTTTTATTACACCGATAAAACCGCCCAGGCGCTGCCCAGCCTGAAGGCTTATGCCCAGCGCGTACAGGAACTGCTGCAGGAATATCAGCGTGCATCCAACGGCATGATTCGTCTCTATTTGATGAATCCGCAGCCTTTCTCTGATGATGAGCAGCGTGCCAAGCAATATGGCCTGCAGTCAGTACCCATCGAAGGTGAGCCTGATCCGCTGTATTTCGGTCTGGCCGGTACCAACCTGCTGGACGGGGTCGAGACCATTCCCTTCTTCCAGCCGGAAAAAGAAGACACCCTGGAATATGATCTGACCAAGCTGATTTACAAGCTGTCCAATCAGGATCGCAAAACGGTGGGTGTCATCAGTTCCCTCGAGGTTGATGGTGAACAGTACGATCCGATGAAAGGTGAGGTGGCTTCACCGGATGGTGCCAAACCCTGGGCGATGATGAACGAGCTGCGTGAAATGTTTAATGTCACCATGCTGCCCAAGGACATTCGCCGGATTCCGTCCAGTATCGATGTGCTGGTGGTGGTGCACCCGAAAGACGTTGAAGACACCACGCTCTATGCCATCGACCAGTATGTCCTTGCGGGCGGCAAGCTGGTGAGTTATGTCGACCCTTACGCCGAACTGGATGAACCGGAAAAAGATCCGGATAACCCGATGGCGGCGATGCTGGCTCCTCGCAGTTCCAATATGGATGAGTTGTTTAAGGCCTGGGGGATCGAGCGTTCCAGTGCTGATGTCGTGGCTGACCGTAAAACAGCGACTAAGGTCGACTTCGGTGCCAGAACCGATCATCAGCCAATTGACTATGTGTTGTGGCAATCGCTGGATGAAAACAACTTCAATGCTGATGAGCGTATTACCTCGGCACTGAATCGTATTAATGTGGCTACCCCTGGTTACTTCAAAATCCTGGAAGATAAGTCGACTGAAGTGACGCCGCTGGTCTCGTCCAGTAATGAGGCGATGCTGGTCGACAAGCGTGTAGTGCAGTTCCGTAACGATCCGGTGGCGCTGCTCACTAAATACGAGCCGGGTACGCTGAGCTATCCCTATGCCGTTCGCGTTCAGGGCAGTGTGAAAACAGCCTTCCCGGATGGAGCCAAGGACAAGACCGGTGAAATCAAGAAAATGCCGGGCCACCTTGATACCGCCAAAGGTGATATTGATGTGATCGCGGTGGCGGATGTCGATATTCTCGATGACCGCTTCTGGGTGCAGACTCAGGATTTCTATGGTGAACAGCTGGCTTTCAGCACCTCCAATAATATTGATTTCCTGATCAACAGTATCGAGGACCTGACTGGCAGTGAAGGCCTTATCAGTGTGCGTTCAAGGGCCGGCTTTACCCGTCCGTTCCACAAGGTCATTGCGTTGCAGCGTGATGCAGAGAAACGTTTCCGTACCAAGGAACGTGAGCTGCAGAACAAGCTGAAAGAAACCCAGCAGCGGATTGCCCGCATGCAGGTTCAGCGCAGCGGCAGTGGAGAACAGATCCTGACGCCGGAACAGCAGAAAGAAATCGCCGAGTTCCGTTTGACTGCCAATAAAACCGAGCAGCAACTGCGCCAGGTTCAGGCCAATCTGCGTAAGGATATCGACCAGCTGGATACACAGCTGAAGTTTTTCAATATCGGCCTGGTGCCTATTCTGGTGGCCCTGCTCGCCGTGTTTACCGGGTGGATGCGAATCCGCAAACGTAACAAGGCCCGAAGCCAGCAGTAAGGTTTGAGTCTTATAAGTCGATAGCAGAAATTAGGTTGAAAATGATGATAAAAAATCGCAATAGTCTGTCTGTCCTGTTCATCATCACCGTGTTGATGGTGCTGCTGATGCTGGTCACCATCTACCGGGCGGAAGACAATAAAGATGAATATGGACTGCTGTTCCCGGAGCTGTTCGAACAACTGAGTAGCGTGGATCAGATTCGTTTCGCCAGTGGCGAGGGCAATTTTACGCTTCAGCGCGAAGATGAAGACTGGTATCTGCGTGAACACTACAACTACCCGGCCAATTTCGATGAAGTGAAACGCATGCTCATCGACTTGTCTGAGGCCGAGATTCTGGAACGCAAAACCAGTGATCCGGAAAACTATGCGGTGCTGGGTGTTGAAGGTCCTAATCCTGAAGTACCCGGCGGCGAATCACTCAGAGTGAGTTTGCTGGATGGCGAAGAAGCCGTGGCGGGACTGATCCTGGGTGAACAGCGTGAAGTTTCGATGGCCGCTGGGC
>JABURN010000189.1 GCA_014762585.1 Methylophaga sp. | reverse complement strand
ATAAAGAGACTAAATAAATATGTTTAGTTTCCCGCTTCAATATCACGAAGGGTTGCCTCCGCTATATCCCAAGGCAGCCGTCTGTTAGCAGCCTTCATATTTTGATATGCATCTCTGGCTTCTGCAGTCGTAATAAGGCCCTGCCGAACCATTTGTTCGATGATCCAGAGCGTTCCTTTTACAACTACGCCCTCAGTGGCAGCTGCTGCTCGCAAAGCTTTATCGCCAGTTACCAGAGGGCAGTTTTCTTGCTGTGCAAGAGCCAGGGCAAAACAATCATTCCTGCTAGGGTTCGTATACTGCTGAGTTAGGGTCACAGCCTGCATCATTGATTGACTCGTTAGTTCTTGGGTAGTTAACCCTAATTCGAGCAAATATTCGTGTTGTTGCTCCAGCTCTTCTGCAAAAAGGATATCCGGGATTGAAAATTGATAGGGCAGCTCAAACAGCATCTCTATGAGCTGCCCTTCCTCCAAGTCAATTAGGATGTTGGCGTCACTAATTAATAGCAGCACTGCTCATCATCCCTAGCTTCCGCTCTCCATGAAAGCTTGATAATGACATTTTCAATAATTCAGCAGCTTTTGATTCGCCAATGTAATCTTCTCCTAGCGCACGATATACAAGCTGTTTAAACAAATAGGTAGTTTCATTTGGGTATTGGTCACCAGGTTCTTTAGTGCGCCATCCCAACTTGTTAAACTGCATAAAGTATCGTTTTTGCAGGCTTTCGCTGATTACGCCACACTGCCCGGCTCGCATCAGCACGGCCATCATACTTATTCCAAATTCATGCTTGAGCATGAACAGTTCGCGCCCCTCGATAGCACTTCGCTGGTTACCCAAGTGCTGGAATAATGCTTCACGGGGCAGAAGAAAGGCCCCAGCAAAATGATTGCATGCCTTCTCTTCATCTATATCGTCAGGAAGCCGGCCTTTAAGTACCAAGTGTCCCAATTCATGTGCAAGCGTGAACCGTTGTCGGTCTCCGGGCTGATGAACCGAGATCACAACAATGGGAGTTTTATCGATTGTTCCAGCCAGGCCATCAAACTTTTTCTTGGACTCAATATCAGTCACGATAATCATCACCCCTTGAGACTCTAGTGTGTCTATCATGTCCGAGATGGGATTGAGTCCTAATGACCAAGATAAACGAACCTGGTTGGCCAGCTCTTCGATATCTTCAGCAGAACTGATTTTTTCAGGCAGGCCACTTGGTACCGAGAAGTCAGGAACTGGTTTTACCGAGTCAGGATATAAGTCCAGCAGCTCCTTCCACCGCTCTGCTTGCTCAAGAACATCACTATTGATTTGATTTAATAGTTTCTGCGGCGTGTTCGCGTGTTTACGATATTCAACACCCTTAAGGTCAACTTTGACAGGGCGAAAGAAGTACTCCGAACGAACATTCAAGGTTCGAGCAATCTTTAATAAATTCGCAGAGGATGGCAGGTTCTCGCCATGCTCATACTTTTTAATGGCATTAGCCGAGATGCCGACTTCATCGGCAAGCGCTTGCATTGATAGCCCGGCAGCTTTTCGGGCTCGAACTAGACGTTCCCCAAACATTGCCTCTCTCCTAGAATACCGTAACCGGGTTTATAAAAAGTGAAATATGTTACAAATTGTAAACCTTGTGTTTACAACTGTCTAGTTAAAGGCGGCTTTGTTTTGTTCAACGAGGCTTGGGGGAGCAGGTATAGTGATTTGTATAGTTACTCATGCTGCTTCATACATATTCAGTACGACTTCAAACTACCCATTCAGTTCTGTATCATGTTGATTAAAAGGAGTTTAAGAGTAGTACGACGGTTGTACAAAGTCGCTGGGATCTCACTCATAATGATGGGGTCGGTGGTTCGAATCCACCCATAGCCACCACATATTTTTCATTCCCTTCCTTTCTTTCTTTCTTTCGCAAATTCAATGCTTTTTGGCTTGCCACACCTGTCTTAGCCAGCTATCTTCGTTTCCCTGTTTTAATTAAATTGCAGGAAAAGGCAATGAAAGCGCTTTTAACTTTGGTGTCCATACTGTTCAGTCTTACTGCAATGGCAGCTGAAAGCCCTGAATCTGGCTCGGTCATTATCGTTAAACAGGTTTACACCAGTACAGAGCCACAGCCTCTCAATAGAGAAAAGGCGCAGAGTCAGGCTTTGCAAATGTGCCAGGCACGTGGCTTTAATTCGGCGCAAGCGCTGGGAGAGGAAAAACAACTTTGTGACCGCTACACCGGTTGGTATGAATGTTATTACCGCCGGGTTGAACAGCAGTATCAATGCCTGAACTAATCGGCTTTTTTTTCAGGCCTAATGCCACAAAACAAATCCCTGCTATCTGATGTTCTAGCCTGCAGCTTCTGCGAAGACAAGCTGCCTCTTGCGCCCAGGCCGGTGCTGCAGTTCAGTCATCATGCTCAGATTCTGATTGCGGGTCAGGCGCCGGGACGTAAAGCCCATGACAAAGGCATTCCATTTGCAGATGCCAGCGGCGATCGGTTGAGACAGTGGATGGGGCTTGATGAATCGCAGTTTTATAATGCCAGCCGAATAGCCATACTGCCGATGGGCTTTTGCTTTCCCGGCACAGGCAGCAGCGGGGATCTGCCACCGCGGCCTGAATGTGCAGAAACCTGGCATGCGAGCTTATTGGCGGCGTTGCACCATGTGGAACTCACACTGGTGATTGGCCGTTATGCCATGGCATATCACCTGCCTGACTTTAATGGCTCGGTGACCGATGCAGTCAAAAACTGGCAAGCCTACTGGCCTGACTACCTGCCGTTACCCCACCCCAGCCCGCGTAATCAGCGCTGGCTGAAACAAAACCCATGGTTTGAACGCGAGGTGTTGCCGTTGCTTAAACAGCGTGTTGCCGAGATTCTTAATTAAGCCCACCTGCGCCATATTGGCGCGCCACAAACAGCTAATGCACTGATTCGGTTCATGTTTCAGCTTTGCCAACACTGTCACAATTCTTCAAGTATCTGATAATTAAAGATTAAACCCAGCTGGCATAACTATTTCATTGATTCTCCGGGGTAAATTAATTTTCCTATTTAGAAACAGGAGCCAATAATGAAAATAGTGACAGCCATTATTCGCCCTCATGCCCTGGAAGTAGTACGTTCGGCACTGCAGGAAGCCGGCGTCAATGGGATGACCGTGGGGGAAGTCAGGGGATTTGGCCGACAGAAAGGCCATCCCGCGCTCTATCGGGGTGCGGAATACAACATTGCGTTCCAGCCCAAAATTCAACTCGAACTTGCAGTCGATGACAGCCAGGTAGATGAGGTGACTGAGATCATTGCGACTCAGGCCCGAACCGGTCAGGTGGGTGACGGCAAGATTTTTGTGGCCAGTCTGGATTCGGTGATTCGAATCCGGACCGGCGAAACCGGTGTTGAAGCGATTTAAGGGAGAACGTGATGGATACCATGGTAATTGAAGTAAGTTACGCACTGGATACCTTTTATTTCCTGATGTGTACCGCCTTAGTAATGTGGATGGCCGCCGGTTTTGCGATGCTGGAATCGGGCCTGGTCCGTAGTAAAAATACGGTTGAAATTCTGAATAAAAATGCGCTGCTGTATGGTGTGGCCTGTATCGTTTATCTGCTTGTGGGCTATAACGTCATGTATCCGGGAGATCCGGTCAGCTCGGTCATCCCGGGAATTGATTTTCTGCTGGGTAGTGACAATAGCGTTGAAGCCGTTACAGCAGGTGGAGAGGGTGCGCCGTATTACTCCAGCATGGCTGACTTTATCTTCCAGGCCGTGTTTGCTGCTGCAACCATGTCGATTGTCTCCGGTGCGGTAGCAGAAAGAATGCGTCTGTGGCCGTTCCTGATTTTCGCCATCTTTATGGTTGGCTTTATCTACCCGGTAGAAGGTTACTGGAAATGGGGCGGTGGTTTCCTGGACCAACTCGGCTTCCAGGACTTTGCCGGCTCTGTTGTCGTGCATATGGCGGGTGCCGCTGCTGCACTGGCCGCAGTGCTGATCATTGGGCCGCGTAAAGGTAAATACGGCAAGAATGGTGAAGTGAATGCCATTCCCGGTGCCAATCTGCCGATGGCGACCTTAGGTATGTTTATCCTGTGGATGGGCTGGTTCGGCTTTAACGGTGGTTCCGAGCTTAAAATCGCCAATGTCGATGAAGCTAATGCGGTGGCCAAAATCTTTGTTAATACCAATGCAGCGGCCGCAGCGGGTATGGTGGCGGCAGCACTCTTGTCACGCTTGATGTTCGGCAAAACCGACCTGACCATGACCATCAATGGTGCCCTGGCCGGTCTGGTGGCGATTACCGCAGAACCTTTAATGCCAAGTGCCGGTGTGGCTTCACTGATTGGCCTGGTGGGTGGTCTGGTCGTGGTCTTATCCGTAGTCGGACTGGATAAACTCAAGATTGATGATCCGGTGGGTGCCATTTCCGTGCACGGTACTGCCGGCATCTGGGGCATCTTCGCTGTCCTGTTCACCAATCCGGCGGCGACTTTTACAGGTCAGCTGATTGGCACGCTGGCGACGTTTGCCTGGATGTTCGGTGCTTCCTTCATCGTGCTGCTGGTGATTAACAAAATCATCAAACTGCGCGTCAGCGAGGAAGAGGAAATGGAAGGTATGGATATCAACGAGTGTGGTATGACTGCCTATCCTGAGTTCACACCTGAAAAATAATTCAGGTTTGGATCGCATAAAAACGCCGGCTTTTGCCGGCGTTTTTTTATGAGCTGAACTTAAGCAAATAATGCAGCTTTCATGACATGTTTAAAGGCGATGTTTGTAGCTCTGTTCAGATCGTCCTGAGAGACTAGCAGGTGATCGAGATTAGTCGGCCAGATATTCCGATAACAGAGTGTCTATAGCCTCATATCTTGCCTTCAGCCCATCAATGCCCGCTACCGCGGCATCGCGCTGTCCTTCCTGATACTGATAACGCAGACTGTTCGCCTCA
Organism: Methylophaga sp.; assembly: GCA_014762585.1. Lineage (GTDB taxonomy): Bacteria > Pseudomonadota > Gammaproteobacteria > Nitrosococcales > Methylophagaceae > Methylophaga. Next base: position 5,597 of record JABURN010000189.1, on the reverse strand, counting down.
TGGTAGAGCTCGATAAAGGCTGCGCGAACATCTTCCAGCCAGCCTTGAGAAAATAAGTCCTGTTTTTTAGCCTGCTCGACCCAGTGGAGGAAGTGGCTTTTCTTGTGGTTCATCAACGGCCAGTGGCGGATCTGATCGGGGCTGGTCTGCAGGTTATGCAGTATTCCATCCAGCCAGTGGCGCGCCTGTAACTGCATCATGTGGGCAATCGTCTGTTCTGCATCCAGGCTTTTCGCGGCATGAGCCAGCCAGACGGGGTTGGGTTGATATTCATCCAGCCATTGCTGGCATGCTTCTGCCGACATCGGCTTGGAGATGATATAACCCTGTGCCATATCACAGCCCATGCTCATCAGCATCAAGCCATGTTCCACTGTTTCCACGCCTTCCGCTATCACCTGATGATGGAAGGCTTCGGTCAGTCCGATGACCCCGTCGATAATGGTGAAGTCGTTAGGGTCGTCGATCAAATCCTGGACAAAGCTTTGATCAATTTTGACGACATCGACCGGCAGGTGGCGTAAGTGGGTCAGTGAGGAATAGCCGGTACCGAAGTCATCCAGTGCAATCCGAATCCCCAGAGAACTACGACAGGTATTGATAATGCTGGAGATATGATTGATATCACTCAATACACTGCTCTCCAGAATTTCCAGCTGAAGTAATTTTGAGGGCACCTTGGGATGACGACCCATAATCCTGTCGAGTTGATCGAAAAAGCCATCCCATTGCAGATGGTGAGAGGAAATATTGACGCTGATTTCCTGCCTGATGCCTTTATTAAGCCAGCTCTCAATCTGTCTGACCGTATGTTCCAGTACCCAGTTACCGACATGGATTTCCAGTTCGGTTCCCTGGATCACGGGAAGGAAACGGCCCGGTGAAATCAAACCGTGCTCCGGATGCTGCCAGCGGATCAGGGCTTCCATGCCAATGACCTCGCCCGTCCGCATGTTCACCTTAGGCTGGAAAAACAGCACAAGCTGATCGGCACGCAAAGCTTCCTGAATAGCACGGAACTGATTCTGCTGCTGACTGATCTGTTGATCCTGCATGGCATCAAAAAAGTGATGGCGGCCGCGACCAGCGAGCTTGGCCTGATACATGGCCTGATCGGCATGACGCAGGAGGGTATCGGCATCAGCCTGATCCAGCGGATAGAGGGTAATGCCGAGACTGGCACTCAGCGAGATATTATCACCGTCGAGCAGGTAGGGCAGTTCAATCGAATGGCGGATGCGTCTTATCAGGCGCTCGCAGTGTTCAACCGAGCTGATGTCATTAAGCAGCAGCACAAACTCATCGCCACCCAGTCGTGAAGCGGTATCATCCTGCCGGATGCTGGCTTTGATTCTTTGTGCTACCTCGATAAGAAGCTGGTCACCGGTATCATGACCATAACGGTCATTAACCGGTTTGAAGCCATCCAGATCAAGAAAAACCACCGCCAGCAGACTGTGATGGCGGTTGCTGTGGGCAATGGCCTGCTTGAAGCGATCGACAAACAGACTCCGGTTGGGTAACTGAGTCAGCATATCGTAATGCGCCATCATTTCCAGCGCCTGCTGTTGCTCCTTGCTCTGGGTGATATCCGAGAACAGGCCAAGATAATTGACGGTGTCGCCATGTTCATCAACCAATGCTGAGATGGTTAATAGCTCAGCATAGAGCTCACCGTTTTTCTTACGGTTCCAGATTTCACCCTGCCACAGGCCGTGCTCGTGCAGGCTGTTCCACATTTCCTGATAGAACAGGCGGCTGTGTTTGTCCGATCGCAGAATCGACGGGTTTTTGCCGATCACTTCTTCGCGGTTATAGCCGGTAATTTCAGAGAAAGCCGGATTGACGTCGACGAGGAGGCCCTCGGCATCGGTGATCAGAATACCTTCATGGGCCTGGTTGAACACCCGCCCGGACATTTTGAGCCGCTCTTCTGCCTTCTTGCGATCGGAAATATCATAGAGGATGACCACCTGCGACCAGTTATTACCATGGCTGACATCGGTGGCGCTGGCGAGTACATGCCGCAACTTGCGGTCTTTGCAGTAAATATCGGCCTCAATGGTATCCACATGGGCAAGACCTGAGTTCTGCCGATCAAGGTAGAGCTGCCAGCGCTGCATGACCTGCGCTCGATAGTCGGGGTCGGGATAAGCCTGAGGCCACCATGCTGCCATATTGGGAATGTCATCAAGGGTATAGCCGTAAGTCGCTGTGAAGGCCCGATTAAGGTAGGTGATATTGCTGTCAGCATCGACTATGGCATGTGGGATGGGCGATGCATCAATGATGGCGCGGAGCTGGCTTTCACTTTTTTCCAGTACGGTTTTGGACTGCCGCAGCCGGAATATCCAGTAAGCCACCGGTAACAGCAACAGGCCCAGGAGCAACAGCCCGCGGCGGATAGTATCAGCACTGATACCCTCGGTGACATGCAGCCCCATCCACTTGTTTTCAATTTCCCGACGCTGATCTCTGGTGAGGTTATTCAGGGCCTTGTTGATGATGCTGGCCAGTTCTGTTCTGTTTTCGACGATACCAATACGGTAAGCCGTGTCATAGTTGGTCTGACCGGCGAACTGCAGATTGAGCAGGTCATGCTCCTTAATCGCGAAATTGGCATAGGCGGCATCACCAATATAGGCATCTGCCTCACCGGTAGACACCATCTCCAGTGCTTCGCGCGTGCTGGTGGCCGTAAGCAGCGTTATTTCGGGATAGTCTTTCAGCAGTAACTCATGGGTGAAATAGCCTTTCTCGACTGCAATAGTTTTACCTTTGAGGTTGTCCAGTGAGCCCACATAACCGTGACGATTAGCATTGACGATGACAATTGGGTTGCTGACATAGGGCATGGTGAAGTCGAGATACTCATCCCGTTCTTCATTCATATTGAGGCAGGAGAGCATATCCAGCTCGCCGTTTTTAGCCATGGCAATAATTTCATGCCAGGGTTTGTCAGCAATAATCTCGAAACTGACACCGAGCTCCGATTCCAGCAGCTTCAGGTACTCAGCGGCAAGGCCAACATAATTGCCATCTTCATCAATCCACTCATAGGGCGCGAAATCGGGATCGATGCCCACGCGTATCTGCGGATGCTGTTCCAGCCAGGCCTGTTCAGCGGGGCTCAGAATAGCCGTTGTTGAAGGCCGGTAAATAAACTGCTGCAGTTTGCTCTCATTCAGCTCTGATGCCATTCCCAGCTGTTCATAGATATCAGCAATCCGGCGTAGCCTGTCGACTTCCAGTGTGCCCAAAGGCACCGCATCGGCAGCAATCAGCTTTCGGGTTTCCCTGGCTTCGAATCGAAGTTGCTCGAGGCTGAGATCAGCCTGGTATTTGTCGCGGATGATTTGAATAATCTCATCCGGGTACTTCAGTGCGTATTCCCAGCCACGCAGAGAGGCACGCAGCATGCGTTTGACCCGGCCCGGATGCTGATTCAGTTCGGCACGGTTGGTGAAAAGCAGATCGCCGTAAAAATCAAAGCCATAGTTATGGGGGCTGATAAGATTGATGGCGGTGTTTTGCTGTTGAAATTGAAAGGGCTGGTCGGTGATATAACCTGATAACACATCAACCCGGCCTGAGGTCAGGCTTTGGGTCCCCATATCCTGTTCAACGGCAATGATATTGTCGAAATCGATGCCGGCATCATCAAGCAGGGCACGCAGCACCGCATCATTACCGGTGGTATCATCAAACATGATTTTCTTGCCGGCAAACTCATAGGGGCTGACAATGCCGGAGTTGGCAAGACTCATGAAAATCAGGGCATCATGCTGGAAAATTGCCGCCAGTGCTTTGATCGGAGCGCCATTGGCGTAATGAGCAAGAATACCCATGCCACCAACGCCATACTCGGCTTCACCGCTAATGACCTGCTCGATGACATTAATACCAGGTCGACGCGGCTTGAGCGTCACATCCAGCCCTTCCGCCTGATAAAAGCCTTTTTCCTTGGCAGCGATATAGCCGGCAAACTGGAACTGATAATCCCATTTCAGCTGTAAGCTGACCGCTTCTGATTCCCTCGCTGCAGCTGTCTCAACCGCCGCTAACCCAGGGGGCAGGGCGACGAGAACGCACAGCAAAACTAAGCGGATCAGAGAAATAGGCATGAGGATGGTCAAATAATCAGATAGTAACAGGCCACGGTGAAAAACCATAGAAATGATATGGTTTAGTGGCACTAAACATATCAGTTGACGATGTCTTTAAATGTGAAGCATTCAAAACTCTCATTCTGAGTTAACAGCCTGTCAGGCCTGACAGTGAAGTTGAAGCGTTTTTTACCGGTTTTGATAGTCAGTTCAGACGCCGTGGCATGAATGCCATAAGTGGTGATCAGCATCGCTGGCTGTTGCTGTAGCGTGTTTTCCCGGATTAAAAATGCCGGCTGGCGTTCTTCGCTGTCCGCGACAGAGAAAAACACCGGAATGGCATCGCCCTGGATGAATTTGAGGCCCATTTTGCTCTGTTCAAAGTCGTCAGTTCGTAACCAGCGGACAGAGGCCAGTTTGAGACTCGGTTTTGTTTGACTGGGTGCCTGTTCAAGAATGCCGACAAAGTCTCCGATTTTCAGGTCGTGTGCCTGCCGGATTTTGCGCTTCTGCAGCAGATAGCCGTAGCTGTTTTTGTTCAGCACTTCCCAGCTGCGATCCAGCCACGGATCTCCGCTAACAGGTAAAGAGACGGGACTGGTGACGCTGTGATGGATAGCCTCCAGTCCAACTGCCACATAGGCCTCTATATTGCCTTCCACCGGTACTCTGGGTTGCTTACGTTGATAAGAGGTGTTGAGGTAGGGCACCACCTGACGTAAAAGCCGGATATTCTCTGCTGCAGGATGATGTTCTCCCTGCGCTGCTGCCTGATCAAACAACTTATCAACCCGGGTCAGAATCGGTTTGGTGTCGAGCATCAGCGTGGTTGGCCGGTAGTTGTTATCCAGCGCCGGCAGCACCGATGGCGCCGGTGTGCGGTCACTGAGGCAGTTAATATAAAACTGGCCGGCTTCCGGGCTGGCATTGTCCGGCAACAAATCAAGCACCGCGGCTGGCGCCAGTTGCAGCATCAGTTGATAACAGCGCAATACTTCACCTGAGGCCAGTCCGTAGGGGTTACAGATGCTGGTCAGCATGATCTGAACATAGCGCTGTTGTACTGAAAAATCCGCTTTGTACTGACTGTTAACAAACACCGGTTTATCGGCAATATCTGCAGTCATTGTCAGCATCAGCAATTGATGCATTTCCTGAAACAGGCGCGGCGGCAAGGTGCGATAGAAGTTATAACAGTGCAGGGCCAGCAGGCTCATGGCATCAAGCGCCCGGTAAATCGCCATATGAACCAGTGGCTTCAGCTTGAGATTGTTGCTCTCTTGATTGGCTTCTACCACGATAATTTTGTAGCCATGTGCCAGTTGGTTGATGACTTCACTGAGTTCGTCGATAAGCTTGAGGCGTTTATCGGCATTTTTTATCTGTTGCTGCAGCTTGGGGATCGTCAGCGTCATGACCAGTTTGTGCAGCGGGGCCCGATACATGTCCAGCAGTTTTATCCGCTGTACCTGACTGACTTCATTGGCGTTG
>JABURN010000240.1 GCA_014762585.1 Methylophaga sp. | reverse complement strand
AGAGACAGGGGTAATGCGGAGACATATATCCAGTTTATTGAGGAGCCTGACGCTGATAGCAGCACGGACTGTAATCAGAGGGGCGGCCTGAGGATATCGGTTATCAACAAGCACCCGGACAGAATTATTGACCTGCAACTGGACCGCTACTTTGCTGAAGTCAGACAACCGGGTCGCTCAATGTTCGCCCTGAAAAATGGGCATAAACTGGCATTGGGCTGCAACATCGTGATGGATAGTGGTCAGCGCTGGGAACTGCTCAACGCCAGCTTTATCACTGAAAGCGAGGCTGTTAAGCGCTACGGCACAATTTACTGACAGGCAATAAAAAAGGCTCAAAACAACGTTAATTTGTTTTGAGCCTTCTGCAATCAGAGTTGGTAGCGGGGGCCAGATTTGAACTGACGACCTTCGGGTTATGAGCCCGACGAGCTACCAGGCTGCTCCACCCCGCACCTGATTAGACTGCGCATTATACATAGCCCCCTGGGGGCATGCAAGGCGATTTCTAATTTTCTTTTAACTTTCTTGTCAGCGTATTTCTACCCCAACCTAGAAGCTTGGCTGCTTCCTGTCTCTTGCCGGCAGTTTTTTCCAATGCGACTTCCATCAATAACTGCTCGATCAGGGGTACAACATCAGCTAGCGCCCCCTCTTGCCCACTCAAGGCCTTATTCGCTGCCCATTGGCGGAACAATTGCTGCCAGTCACTGCCCTGGCGGCTGCCCCCCTCAGCACTCTCAGCAGAGAGTTCCACCGGCAGGTCGTCCATCTGTACTACCTGCCCCGGTGACATCACTGTCAGCCAGCGGCAGGTGTTTTCCAGTTGCCTGACATTACCGGGCCAGGGTAACTGTGACAGGTAGCTTTCCACATCGGGCGACACGCTTTTGGTCGCCATATTGAGTTCCTTGGCTGCCTTATTCAGGAAATAAGCGACCAGCGCCGGGATATCCTCGCGTCGCTCACGCAGGGATGGAATATGAATCCGGATAACATTGAGGCGATGAAACAAATCTTCCCTGAAGTCACCGCGCTCAACCAGTTTTTCCAGGTTCTGGTGCGTTGCCGCGATAATGCGAACATCGACTTTGACGCCACTATGGCCGCCGACCCGGAAGAATTCCCCGTCAGACAGCACACGCAGCAAACGGGTCTGTAACTCAATCGGCATGTCACCGATTTCATCCAGAAACAGCGTACCGCCATTGGCTTGCTCGAAACGGCCTTTACGCTGTACGTGGGCACCGGTAAAGGCGCCTTTTTCATGGCCAAACAGCTCGGATTCCAGCAACTCCTTGGGGATGGCTGCCATGTTTAAAGCAATAAACGGCGACTGGCGTCGTGGACTGTGACGATGTAAGGCCTGAGCCACCAGTTCCTTACCGGTACCGGATTCGCCATTAATCAGCACCGTGATATTGGAGCGTGCCAGACGGCCTATCGCTCTGAACACTTCCTGCATGGCAGGTGCTTCACCGACAATCTCGGCGCCGAGATTAAAGTCCTCGGCCGGGCTTTTTTCCTGTTCCCTGCTGTGTGCGACTGCACGCTGGACAAGCTCGACGGCCTCATCGACATCAAAAGGTTTGGGCAGGTACTCGAAGGCCCCACCTTCATAGACAGACACCGCACTGTCCAAATCGGAATAGGCGGTCATGATGATCACCGGCAGCTCCGGATGCCGTTGTTTGATTTCGGACAATAACTGCAGGCCGTCTATGCCGGGCATTCTGATATCGCTGATCAGTACATCAGGTGCCTGTTCACGACCCTGCTTTAATTCATGTAATACAACGTCAGCTGTTTCAAAGGCCCGAACCGTGATATCTACCGCTTCCAATGCTTTCTGCAAGACCCATCGAATGGATCGGTCATCGTCGACTATCCAGGCTATCGCTTTAGTGGCGTTCACGTGTTAACTCCAGGGGAAATGTAACTGAGAAAATTGTCTGTCCCGGATGGCTGTTGCACGACACTGTACCGCCATTTCTCTGGACCAGGTTCTGCACCAGATAAAGTCCCAGACCGGTGCCATCAGCACGTCCAGTGACCAGGGGATAGAACAGACTATCTTGTAATGGTTTGGGTATGCCGGGGCCGTTATCCTCAATTTCAACCAGAACGCCCAGGCGGTGATAATGCTTTTCGATAGTGATGTTGCGTTGTATACGGGTACGTAATGTAATCAGGCCGACACCATTCATCGCCTGTACCGCGTTTCGCACGATATTGAGAAAGATCTGAATCAGCTGATCAAAGTCGGCATAGAGTTCGGGAATGCTCGGATCATAGTCAATTTTGAACTTGAGCCTTTCATCGACTTCGATATCAACCAGTTGTCTCACATGCTGCAGAACTTCGTGAATATTGGTATCGCGCTTTTCCGGATGCTGATTCGGACCCAGCATCCGGTTCATCAGATTCTGCAGGCGATCCGCTTCGGCAATGATGATGCGTGTGTATTCTTTGAGATCTTCTGAGTCGAGCTGTCGTTCCAGTAATTGTGCAGCGCCACGCAAGCCACCCAGAGGATTCTTGATTTCATGCGCCAGACCGCGAACAACCTGTTGCTGAGTATGCAGATTTTCATCACGGTTGATGCGTTGCTGATAATCCAGCTGTGCCAGTTCAAGAATAAGATAAGGCTCGTCGACATCCAGCATTTTGACCGAACAGTCAGCCAGGATCTCACCACTTGCAGGTAAGAATAAGCGCACCTCACGCTCTATCAATGCTTGCCCGGTCGAGACGACTCTTCTGAGTGAGTTCAGCAGTCGCTTTTCTCCCGGGAGAAGTGTCTGCAATGGGATATGCTCAGCCTGACGCTGGCTTATTTCAAATAAAATTTCAGTGGCCGTGTTGATATAACAAACGCGTAAGGACGTATCCAGAACCAGAACGGCAGTTGTCAGGTTTTCCAGCACATCATTACTGGCAATGGCATCGTGACTCATTGTGGTGACACTCATATACATGGTCAGCTGTTAGCAAAAAACGCTCCACTTAATGGTGTTTTCTGCCAACTGGCCGGTAAGCTGTTGATTGTTGGTCAAACTCGCTTAGAACCTATCGTGCACTAGCAAGTTTGCCGCTGATGAAAGAAGCAATATAGCATTTAAACAGGGTTTTAACGCACCAATAAGGTGCATCAATTATTGCTGGGTGTCGGGGCACCACCGGTAGGGCCAGGCGGCGTCAGACCAGTGTTGTTTTGAATGGAAGCGCGATGAAGATGGAATGTGACAGTCCCCGTGCTGGTCAGGGCCACGCCGTTACTGTCAACAACCGTGGCATTAAGACTATGTGTGCCGCGGCTGAGGTTATTGAGTTGAAAAGTCGTTGAGTTTCGGGGTTCAGAGACAGGTTCACCGTCTAACCGCAGTATGACCTGATCACCACGCTCCGCATCCAGGTTAGGTTCCACAATCATACTTACCGTGACATCACCGTTGTTGACCCAGATGCTCTCATCATTGGCAGGAGCAACAATACGGATTTGATAGTCAGGCACATCCTGTTGCTGCGCCTCATCTTCATCCTCAGGTGATAGCTTGAGAATCTCATTTGTGGCAGCTTCTTCATCGACCGGGGTGTATGTGGTGGTCGGAGGCAGATCAACTCTTTCTGCACCGGGTTGAGGCTCGTCGGAAAACACGACGTTACCACTGTCATCGACCCAGCGATAAATTTCCGCGTGAACCGGCAACAGGAATAGCAACATCAATAAAGCGGCGAATCTCATAATCTGAAGCATAGGACGAAGCAGCCCTCGGCGCAACTGTCAGACACAAAAAAAGCGCCGCAAGGGCGCTTTTTCTGTTGTCGACATCAAACTCGACTGGATTAGACGCTGTAGTACAGGTCGTATTCAGCCGGGTGAGTTTCCATACGCAGACGAGTCACTTCTTCCATCTTCAACGCGATGTAACCGTCGATCATATCGTCGGTGAATACACCACCTTCAGTCAGGAAGGCACGGTCGGCATCAAGCGCTTCCAGCGCCATATCCAGAGAGTGGCATACGGTTGGGATTTCCGCTGCTTCTTCGGCTGGCAGGTCGTACAAGTCTTTATCCATGGCATCGCCAGGGTGGATCTTGTTCTGGATACCGTCCAGACCAGCCATCAGCATGGCAGAGAATGCCAGGTATGGGTTAGCAGACGGATCAGGGAAGCGTACTTCGATACGACGAGCTTTCGGGTTGCTGACGTATGGAATACGGATAGAAGCTGAGCGGTTACGGGCTGAGTAGGCCAGCATAACAGGTGCTTCAAAACCCGGAATCAGACGTTTGTAGCTGTTGGTAGAAGAGTTAGTGAACGCGTTCAGGGCGCGGGCATGTTTGATGATACCGCCGATGTAGTACAGCGCAGTTTCAGACAGGCCGCCATATTTGTTACCGGAGAACAGGTTTTCACTACCTTTAGAAATAGATTGGTGAACGTGCATACCACTACCGTTATCACCAACCAGTGGTTTCGGCATGAAAGTCGCTGTTTTGCCATAAGCATGAGCCACGTTATGAACAACGTATTTCAGGATTTGCACTTCGTCGGCTTTTTTCACCAGGGTGTTGAATTTAACACCGATTTCGCACTGACCTGCAGTCGCAACTTCGTGGTGATGAACTTCAGTCTCCAGACCCATTTCTTCCATAGTCAGACACATGGCAGAGCGGATATCTTGCAGTGAGTCAACGGGAGGAACCGGGAAGTAACCACCTTTAACTTTAGGACGGTGACCCATGTTGCCATCGGGGAAGACTTTTTCAGTGTTCCATGAAGATTCATCAGAATCCACTTTGTAGAAAGAACCTGAAATATCGCTGCCCCAGCGAACGTCATCCAGAATAAAGAATTCTGGTTCTGGACCGAAGAAAGCGGTATCAGCCAGACCGGTTGATTCCAGATATGCTTCAGCGCGTTTGGCCACGCTGCGTGGGTCACGTTCGTAGCCTTGCATGGTCGCAGGCTCAACGATGTCACAACGAATGATCAGCGTGTTGTCATCCATGAACGGGTCCATGACCGCAGTTTCAGGATCGGGCATCAGAATCATGTCTGATTCGTTGATGCCTTTCCAACCGGCAACAGAAGAACCGTCGAACATTGCGCCTTCTGTGAAGGTATCTTCATCAATAGAGTGCGCAGGATAAGAAACGTGTTGCTCTTTACCACGCGTATCGGTGAAACGGAAGTCAACAAACTTGACGTCCTCATCTTTGATCATTTGAAGCACATTTTCGACAGACATTTAACTTCTCCAATTTTTAGAAACTGCACATTGCGTTGTGCAAAAAAACTCGCGACATAGTACAGCAGAAATCACGCCAACTTTAACTGTTACGATAAATCAACCATTTAGGTGCAAGCGCACCTAACAATAGCACTATTCTGGTGCGTTTAAACACACCAATGGATCATTTTGGTGCTATGCACCAACACGAACCGTAATTCGAATCTCATCCTCATCCTGAACCGTGTCGATCACACTGTGACCGTTGATTCGGGCCCAGGCCGGAATATCATTTAATGCACCGGGGTCAGTGCAAATAACCTCAACTTCATCACCAACCTGCATGGCTGCCACCTGGTTCTGCGTCTTGATCACAGGCATCGGGCAGAGCATGCGTCGCGCATCCAGTTGCTGACGGCTCATACGTACCACTCCTGCAGCACTTCATCAGCACTGAGCGGCGCTGTTTTAATCTGCTGCCTTTGCTGATCGGGTGTCGCGATATCGATTTCCACTTCTTCAGCACTGCGGCCTTTACCGAAACGCGCCACAATAGCGGCAGCGAGTGGATATTGTTCCTGTTTGAGCTCGCCGTCAACCAGTGCCATCGGGCCATTGTGGCTAAGCGCATGAAGACTGGTGTATTGCTTGCGATAACCTTCCAGAAACTTACTCTCGCCGGCATCGCGTGCGATGATCAGCTTAAACTCGTCACTTGGGCGGATATGACGGCCCACTTTCAGCAGCATGATGTCATCAAGCTCATATTCGCGACTGTTGCGGGCCTGCCATAAGTCGACCAGTTTGTCCGAGTAGCTCTTGTCGGTGAGGAAACAGCAGCCACCCGCCGGAGACGCAAAATCATGCAGACCGAACTGTTTGGCGAGGGCAATTTGCGGTTTCCGGTTACGACCATGGAAGTCATATAGCTTCTCGCGGTCAACCCAGCCCTCGCGTTCGGGCTTGGTTTCCGGCAGGTTCTTCGCGCACAGTGGGCGCAACAGCAAGTCATCAGCGCCTGACTCTTCAGAGATAATCGGCATGGTGAATTTTCGCTGCGACATCGGTCGCTGTCCGATAACCTCGCCGGTCACGATAAAATCGAAACCATCCTTGTGATGTTCTTTAACCCACTCGACCGCTTTGCCCACCATGAAAATCTTGCAGTCCAGGCAAGGGTTCATGTTGGCGCCGTAGCCATGTTTGGGGTTGAGCAGCACATCCTTGTACTCTTCAATCACATCAACAATATGCAGCTTGATGCCAAGTTGTTCGGCTACCCAGAGCGCATTGTTGCGTTTCTGTTTCTCTTTGTCATGATTGCGAATCGCGTGCGTATGGCCTTCAACGCAGAAACCGGTATAGAAGTTAATGCCCTCAACTTCAATGCCCTGCTCCTGCAGCACACGAACTGCCAGCATGGAATCCAGGCCGCCGGAAATCAGGGCGACCGCTTTGTGTTGCTTTGTCATAATGTTTTAAATCTAAGCTGTTCCGCCTACGGTTAAGGCATCAACTTTTAGTGTAGGTTGGCCGACACCGACCGGGACGCTCTGGCCTTCTTTGCCACAGTTACCGACACCACTGTCGAGTTCAAGATCATCAGCGACCAGCGAAATACGCTGCATCACTTCCGGTCCGTTGCCGATCAGCGTTGCCCCTTTCACCGGGGTCGTAATTTTACCGTTCTCAATCAGATAGGCTTCGCTGGTTGAAAACACGAACTTACCCGAGGTGATATCGACCTGACCGCCACCGAAATTGACGGCATAAATGCCTCTGTCGACCGAAGCAATAATTTCTTCAGCCTTGTGATCACCGGGCAGCATGTAGGTATTGGTCATTCGTGGCATCGGCAGATGGGCATAGGATTCACGGCGGCCGTTACCAGTGCTTTTGGTTCCCATCAGACGGGCATTGTGCTTATCCTGCATGTAGCCAACCAGGCGGCCTTTATCGATCAAGGTCGTGTATTGGGTGGCTTCACCTTCGTCATCAATATTCAGCGAACCGCGTCTGAATTCCAGAGTGCCGTCATCAACCACAGTGCACAGCGGCGACGCCACCTGTTCCCCCATTTTGCCGGAGAAAGTCGAGGTGCCACGACGGTTAAAATCACCTTCCAGACCGTGACCCACCGCTTCATGCAGCAACACGCCTGGCCAGCCACTACCCAATACCACCGGCATGGTACCAGCGGGCGCGGCTACGGCTTCCAGGTTGACCAGCGCGATACGCACCGCCTCGCGGGCGTAGGCCTGGGCCAGATTGTTATCCCGGAAATAACGGTAATCCATTCTACGACCACCACCGGCACTGCCACGCTCGCGTCGGCCATTGCTCTCGACAATCACACTGACATTCATCCGAATCAGCGGCCGGATATCGCTGCTGTAGGTACCATCACTGGCAGCAATCAGCACACTGTCGAGTTCACCGGCAAGGCTGACATTGACCTGCTTGACGCGAGAGTCAGCTTTACGGGCAGCCGCATCGGCTTCACGTAATAAGGCGAGCTTTTCATCAACGCTCAGCGCCAGAATCGGGTCCTGGCTGGAATACAAAACCGGTGAGGTCTGACGTTTCCAGACTGCGACCTGCTGTTCCTGTCCCTGACGGGAAATAGCCTGCGCGGCCCTGGCTGCCTGCTGAAGGGCTGGCAGAACAAGGTCATCAGAATAGGCAAAGCCGGTTTTCTCACCACTGCAGGCGCGAACCCCGACGCCCTGCTCCAGATGGTAACCACCATCTTTAATGATGCCATCCTCCAGCACCCAGTTTTCCTGGCGTGACTGCTGAAAATACAGATCGGCATAGTCGACACCACCGGTCATGGTGGCGCTCAGTGCGTTTTCCAGATCCTGCTCGGTCAGGCCGGCAGGCAGCAGTAGTTGCTGTTGAACTTGTTCGGAAATAGATGCTTTCATCAACTCAAGAATTGCTGTAGCTATAAAGCCAATATGATAGCAGATTAAGGGGTAGCCTGACCTTGTTCCGGCTCCGGCCCCACCACATTGAGTCGAGGGTTATTCCAGGGACCGGTCAGCTTATAACTGTAGCTGATGAGATCGACGATTTCACGATCAAACACCTGTCCGGCAATCTTATCGAACAGTAGAATCGCAGTGCCGACCCCCAGCCCCACAGGTCCACCGGCGACCGCCCCTGCCAGGGGTAAAGCTGAAGACACCTTGGGTGTGATCTTAACAATCTGGTCGTAGGTTTTTGCCACCATATCCGTGGGCCCTGACACTTCAATCAGTGCCGAATCACCCTGCATAGTGAGATTATCAGTGCGGGCAATGCCATTACTGAATTGAAACTGACCGTTAATCCCGCTGAAATCAAAGCCCTTGCCGAACAGGTCACTGAAATCCAGCGCCAGGCGCCGCGGAATTGCGGCAATACTCAACAAACCGAAAATACGACCTGCCGCTCCCGGCTCAACTTCCAGTAAGCTGCCGCGCCCCACTGAGAGTTCCATGTCGCCCTGCATTCTCGCCACAGAAAAAGCGGTCGGGTCTCCGGGCCAGCTGAGCTGGGTGTTCAGCTGCACCTGCCTGGCTTCAATCACTTCCTGATAACCGTAATATGCCAGTAAAGCCCGCAAATCATCGCTGGAGGCGTCGATATCAAATTCACTGCGACTGCCTGTCGCTGACTGAATCCAACTGCCTGTCAGAGATGCCTGCAACACCGGTGAAGTGAGACTAGCCGATTCCACCTTCCAGCTATCTGCAACACGATTTGCCCGCAAATTGAACTGGCCCAGTTGCATCCCATTGAGTACGAGCTCCCTGATATCCAGCCTCATCGGCGGCCATAACTCTGCTTTAACCTGCGTCCTCGGCGTCGTGTCATTCTCAGGCAGGCTAAGGTCCAGGTGATCCAGTGCGACGACTAAAGGCCGCTCATTGCTGATCGGTGACGGCAGACTGATACTGCCTCTGACTTTCGAAGAAGCCAGTTGGATTTGCCACTGATCGCGTGACTGGCTGGCTGATAACTGCAGCTGATTCAATGTCTGCTCGGCAATTTTGAGTTCACCGATAAAGAGATCCACTGCATCCACCACTGCACTCTCGGTGTTGATCCTGCTGCGTCCTGCCTGCCAGTCCATCCAGGCATTGAGATCCAGACTCTCCAGCCGACCGCCTAATTCAAGTCCGCTGGCGTTCAATGTCGGCATATCACCGCCCAACATGATCTGACCGCGTGGCTTGTCATTCTCCAGGGTCAGCGCTGCCTTCAGCCACTCATCCAGGCTGAAACGAAAAGCCGTCTGCTCACTGGTGTCAATCTGTAGTTCTGCAGCATGACGTTGTCTGGCTGTTTTGCCCAGTGGCGCTGGTGCGTCAATCGTGACGCCAAACAGATCACTTTCGATGTTCACAGCGACCTCAAACTGACCTTCCTGCGGCTCTTCAACCATCAGTTCGGCCAGATAATCGGTTTCCCCAGTGACAAAATCCGGGATCTGGTGTGGCCAGAGATCGCGTAAGTCTTTTATCGCCACACTGCCATTGATTTCCACCCGGGTTTGTTCTGCATCCGGCACAACATCAACTACTATCGGCTGATTGAGCATCACCGCGTTAATGGTCTCTGCCTCGACACCATCGTTGCTGAAATTGAGCTGGCCGTTAATCTGGCTGATAGTCAAATCCGGCAGTGTCTTGGATTGAAGCCCACTGTCAGCGAAAGTGACGTATCCGGAGGCTTCGGTCTGGTTGGGGTCGACCAGCGGCACCATCAGATCCAGCTTGATATTGCTGTTACCACTGACTTCAATCCATTCTGCCACTGAACCAAAGCGTTTACTCAAAGGACTGTTCTGCAGAAACGACAGCGCATCAGCCGTCGTGCCTGTCAGGGTACCATCGACTCGCAGTATCGGGTTTGGCCTGACCAGATTGGAGATGGTGGTCGTCACCTCGCTAAATACAAATCCGGCGATACTGCCATTTTGACTTTGAATCAGAAGGTTATTTCCCTGACCGCTGACTGTACCATCAACCGCCATAAGATCAGGCCAGCCTTCAGCATAGTGCAGCTGGGTGTCTTCCACCTGCAGCTTCATGTCAAAACTGCCCTGGTCGGGGTTTTCATCAAAAGGAAATGCGCTCGGGTCTCCCTTAAACTCGACATAGCCGGAACGAATAATGCCCTTCCTGAAAGCATCTCTGGACCATTTCTCAAAATCTTCCGGGATGATTGATTTGGGCACATAATCACGCCAGCGATTGGTCTGTATATCCTCTAATGCCAGCCTCAGATCCGTATCGGTCTTGCCGTTATGGTGATTCACGCGGCCGTTGAGACTGAGGTTCAGGTCTTCATTCCACAGGTTCAGCTGTTCAGCCGAGACATGCCAGTTATTCTGCTGATGCTGCCAACTGATATGGCCGGTCAGGGATTCCAGGTATACCGACTCTTCCAGCCAGTTATCAGCGTAGATAGTCACTTTGTGGCTGTTCAGG